>NZ_JBIQOB010000049.1:0-4626 GCF_044130285.1 Acinetobacter sp. BSP-28 | reverse complement strand
TTCTTATCAGGATTAGCTCTCCAAGGCATAGTAAAGACGGCGTAACGACCGCTAAAACGATCCTGGTGAAAGCGATCGCCGATACCATTGGGAGTAGACCCTTTGATATGAACGTTTGTGTTTTGGGAAATTGCAGCATCTACCGCTTCTTGACGCTCTACGAATGCCCATTCATCCAGAAAGTACATTGTGGTACGACCACCACGGCCAATGTTGTCACCAGCTTCACCGGTAACGGTTGCGCCGTTGTCCGGGTTAATGATTCGCATGTAGTTGTCATGTACTTTTTCAACAAAGCCCTTCGGTTTCATCCAGTCTGGCAACTTGGAAAACATGTCCCGGAACTTATGCAGCAATGTCTTGGGGTCACCCTTCTTATCGACCAGGTCCTCTTTACGACTACCAACACCTCCAGCAAAGCCTTCGACAAATAACCACCGATGCAAGTAAAAGCCCAAAACTACATAACTCATCCCTTCATCACGGCTTTTTTCAATCAAGCCATGTGTCTGGGTGCTTTCACGTTCAATCAACCAATCTACGAGTTCAACCTGACCAGGGCGCAAGACAAAAGGAATATTTGCCGGCAATCCAAAAGGCATACCCCGAGGATCATAGGTCCATACCCAGTGATTAAACCAATGTGCAGGATCGTTCTTACATTTGTAGATTTCAGCCTGAATACTTAGCTCATTCTGTTCTATCAGCATTCGGTAGTAATAACGCCGTGTCATTTCTTCAATGACTTCTGGCAGACGTGTGTTGATCGTCCACTCTTTAATTAGTGGCGCTATATCTTCGATTGCATAAGTCATAACTTGCCATTAATTGCTAAACGCGAAAGCTCTTGTGCAGATAGTCCTTTAAGCTCATCTGGTGTGAATTGATGTGTTGATTTAGTTTCTTGCTGAATAGGCCCACCGTCTTTACCGGTAATCTCTATTTTCTTCTCATAAAAACCCTTCATGATCTTTTGAATCTGATCGGTAAGTTTGGTTGCCATGACCACGTTATATTTATTCTTAAAGAGAAGGTCGCTTAGGATTTTCAGCTGAACAATGTCATTTGCTGCTGGAATATTTTCAAGTGGCTGGCTTAAGTATTCTTTTCGAGTTGTCTCGAATTCTTCCCTTAATTCCTTACTTAAATCTTTGCCCGCTCGTTTTGTTGGATCATAGCCTTCGATATTCTGAGGCTTTAATTCAATCCCAAAAATCTCTTTGAAATCTTTTGCTACTTCAGTAGGTGTATTAAAGACAGCAAGGGACTGAACTATATAGATTTTTTCAGCCTTTCTTAGCCTAGCCATAATTCACCTTTTATCAAAGTACATCAAAGAAGGTGACCAAAAAAATTAAGCCAACTTCAATAAACACGTACCGCATGCATGAGCAACATTAGCTCTGGAAATTGTTGGACCATCATTTGCAAGCTCTACCATTTTTTGGACTGATTCAGATGCCCCGTAACGCTGAACAACACCATGGAATTCTTCAACGTCGTGACCGCGTAAATAATATTTATATTCACCAGTAGATTGACTCACAACGTAGTTCCCATCTTCATCACGCTTAGCGCCGATGTGATACAACTCATGCTCAATCAAGGAACAAAAATCAACATCACTGGCCTTATGTGCAAACCATGCATCGATAGTGATAATGAATTTAGGCACACACCCAAACCAATCAATCATCTGTTTTTCTTGTCGAGCCTTACGCCAACCGCCTGCCATTGGTGCAAACTTTTCAGTCTGACCTAATACCACTTGCTCAGCCTTAATAAAACCTTTCGAAGCCCATAGCACTTTGAATAAATCATCATCCCATGGAGAAATATGAGCATGATCCGGGTTATGCAGTTCACCTTGATCATCAATAAAGGTTTGCAATATCCAGTCTTTCAACTCATGTGCTGGTTCAAATCCCATTGGATCAAGCGGATCAATATTCAGTAAGGCATCTGGCGGCATTGGTCTATTCATTGACTCATCTCCATCACATATTTAAGATCATCAGGACAAGTCAGCTTCACACCATCTTTCAAGCACCACATCTCAATATCATTTAAGAATTCCGCCATCTACTTTGTTGTGGCTTCTGTAATACTCATTCGATTTGATACAAACTGTCTTAACGGTTCATAACCTGGACTACCTGGCTTTTTAAGATCACGCATGACCTTAAATGTTTCTGGATACTCACCCACATTGTCACGGTTAAAAATGATCGACAGATATTTGTATTTGAAGAAAGCTGCCGATTCCTCTTTATCCAAACCGCGCTGCTTTCCATACTCAGTCATCCATAGCCAATAGAGCCTGCGCTGAGCATCCGAAAGCTTATCTTCCTTCTGATCTATCACCACACGTAAAGGCTTACCCTCATTAATCGCCTGAGTATAATTGGTGTGCATAAAGTTAATGGCTTTGGTGATGTCGGCATGGGAGTTGATAGGAAATACGGATTTTTGCATTTCCTATCTCCATAAAATTGTGTTTGATTAACGACTTGCTAAGTATTTTTTGAAATCCGGTATAAATTTCTCAAGATTTTTAAATGCGTCAATTTTTTCGCCCACAATCAATTGCTCTAACTCATATTGATTCGCCCAAACAAATTCGTATTTATTATTTATTTCATCAGTCGTAATGACACGTGCACCCCAGAGTATCTCACACCCATCTTCAGCAAATACTGTTTGCGGTATACCTTGTATATTTATTTGCTTTAATTCATACAGAGTATCTTTAGACATAAAAACAATATTGATTGCCCCATTGCCCTTATACGCATGTCTTGATTCTCTTATGAGGTCTTGCGTCTCTAGGTATTCTGTTGTATTGCTGTTCATTTTTTGTTTAACCTAATATTATCTAAGAGATTTCAAAATACACTATTATCTTCTAGACTCAACATCCGATTAGTCTTCACCAGCCACTGATCAAACATTGCTTCACTCTCGGCCCGGTTACCCAATTCAAACCGGTCAAATCTCCCATGGCATGAATGACACAACGGTACCGTGAACTCATCACTGGCTTTAATCGATCTACCCTTGCCATGCTTAGCACTGTTTGAATGAGCTGCCTGGCTATGTGGATTACCGCACCTTACACACGGCAATAATCGAACCGTAGCCAGTCTTTTTGAATCACGCATACAATGCAAAGCGCAAATTCTTAATACGCTCTTTCAACTTAATCATGATGCCGTCAATTGCCAGCAACTCATTTCGAGTCAACCCGGACCGGCTAAGATTCTGATACTTAGACAGCTCAGCACTGCAAAATTCTAAGTCTTGTTTCGCTTGTACTTTGTCTGTCATGGAATCACCATTTAGATTATTTTTTAATCAATTTAGTTATAAAAATCTGAATTATTTTCTGTAAAAAGAAAAACCCCGCCAATAATGCATATTTAGCGGGGTCTTATGTGCCGTAATACGTCCGGCAAATTATTTAACTTCTTTCAAACAATCCCGACACACCTTGATTTCTTCATCATCAATCGTGTAGTCGATTTCTGTCGCACCATGCAGGCCAAATAAACACATCAATAAACGGAGCATTGCTTTTCTCCATGCAAAAAAAAGCCCACTCATGGAAAGACGATGTGGGCTTATAAACTAAGGACCTTGAAAGGTCATTCAGAAACTACAGCAGTTTCTGTTGGATATTTTGTACACTATTCAAATAATATTCAGTGGCTAAATATACCAATAACTAAAATATTATAAACTTAATCAATATTTTAGAAAAACTTAATTGATGATTTATTAAATATTAAAAAGCCATCTTCGCGTGGCCAGACGCTACTCACAATCACACAAACCTAACATGCACGGTCTACTTTACTTGCTTTCAATCACTTTAAGTTTGGGTTGTCACACCCACGCTAGGTTTTTACTCAAAGGCATGTTCTGCTAAGCGACACCAAAGCAGGCTGAACCACCACAGTTCAATATACTCACCCCATTGGTTAGGTGGGCTGCTACTCTTTTGGAATGAAAGTGAGTAGAACTTTCAGGCATTAAAAAAGCCCACCTTTCGATGAGCTTTTTTTTAATCGGTGCAAATCATAACAACTTGCCACCATACACTAAATATAGACAAACATGGCTGCCAAGTCAATCACTTAAAACTTCTATTTTTCCATCAAGATACGCTAATCCTTTCTCAACCTCGGCGCGTACTTTTGCTCTACTGCATCCATGAGCATTTGCAATAGACTGATCAGACCAATCATTCTCAAATTTAAGAATTAAGAACCATGCACGCTCAGCCAAATACTCCCGACTATCACCATGCATCTTTGCAAGCATCTGACTAACCTGCACCCCTTCAACGTCACTGATTTCACAAGGCATTGATACCTTGCTTGATCTCACCCGGGCCACATCATTTTTATCAATTAAGCCTGCAAGTGGATTTGCTGATACTGTTCCGACTTTTACCGACCTTACCCACAATCCATATTGCTCAAGCCACTGGTGAGCTGAACGCTTAGACCAATCCATTACTTTTGCTTTCACCACTGCATTCATCCCAAATCCCCTACCATCTTCTCAATCTGCTGAATTGCTAAACCTGACTTCACTTGCTCTGTACTAAACCGTATTACCTGG
>NZ_JBIQOB010000048.1:0-4869 GCF_044130285.1 Acinetobacter sp. BSP-28 | reverse complement strand
CAAGATCCTTGCCGAACGTTATCGAAATAGAGGGAAAAGACTCGGTTTGAGATTCAATTTAATTGCTGGAATCTATAACTTGGAGCTGAGTAAAAAATGATTTATGAAAGAAGTCTATTGAAAATCACTATTTTTTATTGGTAACAAACTTTCATTTGGTCTGGTGGGCTGTGTAAGAGATAACGTACATAAAATGGTTCTATTAGCCTCTATCTGCCTCAAGATAAATTTCTTATTCTAAATTCATCAGGAAACAGGACGTTTCCCAAACAGAAAACAACAATAATAAAGTTTGAGCATCAGGACGTGAGGTACGACAGGAGTCATACCTAGGCAACCCATATAAAGAAGCCCTATCACAATGATGGGGCTTCTTTTTTATCACGATAATCCTTTTAAGCTTTTAAGATAAGCTGTGACTTCTTTATTGCCTGCCATTTCAGCAAGCTCTAAAGCCGTATAAGTACTGCGATGATCAACATCTGCACCTTTACTGATCAATAGCTTCACGACTTCTAAATGATCATTTTCAGCCGCTGCCTGTAAGGCGCTATAGCCTTCTTCATCGGCAGAGTTGACGTCCAGGCCTTCCTGTAAAGCCTGCTCGACTTGGTCAATGTCACCAAGCGATGCCCAGTACACCAGTTCAGGAAGATGCAGCTCGTCATCATCTTCAGGAATTGGGGAGAATGAGTTGATTTCCATAAGAATCTCCTTTGGCTTCTGATAAAAAGCTCTAAGCATAGAATTTATTAATTTTTAGTTCTTGATTTATATCTTAAAACGTCTAATAAACTCTACTATTGCTCCAGATACTAAAGCCCATGTAATATCTTTCGTTATGATATAAACCACTGTATCAATTAATAAATTTATTGTAACCCATATTGTGTTATACGATAATTTTAGTTCTGTTAATAAAAATAATTTTTGATTATTTAATTCATATAGTTTTTTCACATTATCAGAATTTATTTTTACTGGCTGAATTAGCTGATAGTGATTAACGAATTTAGTATCTAATAAATCAATTATATGCTTCTTTAATAGAGAGTTAATATTCGTAGCTGGGATATATTCTTCTAAATTTACTTTCCATCCATTGGACTTAATATCAAAAGCTAAATCTCCAGACTGATCCTTATTAAAAGATGCTGTATTTACTAACATCTCTATTAACCGTTCACCTAAATAAGCTTCTAAAAACAATAATTTTAACCACTTAAAAGTAGATATTTGTTGTGATGATTTAAAGAATACTGTTTTTAAAATACTTTCTCTCATTTTCCTATTATTTCTTATAAAGATTTACTTCATTCTATCTAAATAAAAACCTACTTTTATGAAAATATTTCTCTATATCAAAAAAAGCCCCCTTTCGGAGGCTTCTTTTTAAACTTAATGTTTAAGCTTTAGAAACTGCTGGTTCAGCTGAACCAATCTTTTCAGATTCATCGTCATGCATAATCAATGCAACAGCAATCGCAGTAATTAATACCGGTAAACCGACTGCCATAAAGTTGAAGTGTGCAGGCAGGTTCATACCCAATAAGCCACCAATCAGGATTGGACCTACAATCGCGCCCATACGACCAATCGCAGAAGACCAACCAATACCGGTAGAACGTACTGCAAGTGGGTAGAACTGCGCAACATAGCTATACAGCAACATTTGCGAACCAATTGATGCTGCACCCGCCAGGAACACCAAGATGTAAAGTAAGAATTGGTTAGACGCAAAGCCCATTGAGCTCATCACAACCGCGCCCATCATACCCAGAACCATCAATACAGGTTTCAAGTGGAAACGGTCTGCAAGAATACCGCCACCCACAATACCGACAACCGCACCGACATTCATCACCATCATAAACATCAGGCTGTTATCCATCGAGTAACCAGCCGCCATCATCAGCTTCGGTAACCAGCTGCTCAAAGCATACATGGTCAACAAGCAGGTGAAGAATGCTACCCAGAACAATAAAGTATTGGTTGCACGACCGCGACGGAACAAGCTCACTACGTTTGCCGCCTCAGGTACACTTTCCTGTGGCAAAGTAAATGTGGTTTGGTCCGTAACTTTCGTATTTGGCGACAAGCGACGCACAATACGACGTGCTTCAGCCTGCTTGTTTTGCTTTACAATAAACGCTAAAGATTCAGGCAAGAATTTCCAGATTACAGGCAGTAAAAATAAAGGAATACCTGCAATAAAGAACATGATTTTCCAGCCAAAATCAGGTGTAAACCATGACCCCAATAAAGCTGCCATCACGCCACCTACCGCATAACCACTAAACATTGTGGTCACCAAGGTACTGCGCATTTTTTGTGGAGCATATTCCGAAGTCAACGCTACCAGATTAGGCATTACCCCACCGATACCAAGACCGGCAAGGAAACGTAAAATACCGAATTCGGTTGGATTTGAAGCAAAGCCACCCGCAAAGGTTAAACCGCTGAATAATACGATACAGATCATGATGACTTTTTTACGACCGATCTTGTCTGCTAAAGAACCAAAGATCATCGCACCAAACATCATACCTGCAAGAGCAGTACTGGCAAGCATTCCCGCTTGAACGGCACTTAAGCCCCAGTCTTGCATCAATAACGGTAAAACAACTCCATTGATTGCTAAATCGTAGCCGTCAAATAAGATAACGAGTAAACACCAAGCAACTACATTGAAGTGGAAAGGCGTGAATTTCGCATTATCGACTACAGAATTTACATCTATTTTTTCCGTTGTCATCGTTCTCATCTCCCATGAGTACTTGTCCATAAAATCCTTTTGAATATTCAGGTGAATATTCAAGAGTGAGGAATATACGCAAGGGCCTGTTGCCACACAATAAGACTAATGTTTAGGATCAAAAATTGAAAAAAACACCTTGTTTTATTTAATCTAAAATTTTTAAAAATAATTTATATAAAACATTTACTTAAAAATATTAATTGATAAATTTTAAAACAATAAATGATGATCACTGAAAATAATCCTGTTAAATAAAAAAAGCTCCCTATAAATGGGAGCTTTTTTTAACTGAATGTATCAATGACGGCAGTTTAAATTTTGGCTGCTTTCAATTGTTTCACTACAACGCGAACAGGTTTTGGTTGACGAATCATCGAAATAGCGATCATGCCAATAATGCCTGGAATTGCAACCGCGATAAAGTTCCATTTATGTGGTAATTCCATACCAAGCAGCATACCAATCACGATTGGACCAACAATTGCACCGGTACGTCCCACAGCAGAAGCCCAACCAATACCAGTAGAACGTACTGCAACAGGATAGTATTGAGCAACAAAGCTATATAACAAGATACTTGTACCAATCGATGATGCACCTGCCAAGCTGACAAGTAAATAAATAACAGGCTGTGGAGAATTAAAGCCTAAACCAACCAAAGACAGTACACCGACAATTAACATGCCAATAAGAACAGGTTTAAAGTCAAAACGGTCTGCTAAAATACCACCACCAATCGTTCCGATCACTGCACCAATATTCAGTGCTAATAAGAACATTAAACTGCTACCTAAAGAATAACCTGCAGCCATCATCAGTTTTGGTAACCAACTTCCAAGTGCGTAAAGCATGAGTAAGCACATGAAGAAAGCAACCCAAAATAAGAATGTTCCTGTTGCACGATTTTCTGAAAATAAAGCTTTTACTGATGCACTGTGTGTCTGATCGCCTGTTGCTAGAACGAGTTCAGTATCTGCTCTTACGTCTGCAGTTGGCTCAACTCGTTTGATAAAACGACGTGCTTCATCCATTTTTTGTTCTTTAACCAGAAAAGTTAAAGACTCAGGTAAGAACTTCCAAAAAAGTGGCACAAAAAGTAATGGAATACCTGCAATGAAGAACATAATTTTCCAGCCAAAGCTTGGTGCAAACCATGAACCACATAATGCAGCCATAATACCGCCCACGGCATAACCACTAAACATTGCGGTTACCAATGTGCTTTTTAAACGTTTAGGTGCATATTCAGACGTTAAAGCAACTAGGTTTGGTAATACGCCACCAATTCCTAAACCGGCAATAAAACGTAAAATACCAAACTCTGTTGGATTCTCTGCAAATCCACCCAAAAATGTAAAACCACTAAATAAAGAGACGCAAATTAAAATAACTTTTTTACGACCAATTTTGTCTGCAAGCATACCAAACAGCATTGCTCCAAACATCATACCAGCCAGTGCTGTACTTGCCAGCATACCGGCTTGAACAGCACTCATGCCCCACTCCTGCATCAGCAGAGGCAGAACCACACCATTGATCGCTAAATCATATCCATCAAATAGAACAATGAATAAACACCATAATACAATACTTAAGTGAAATTTAGTGAATCTTGCCTGATCAATCACATCATTCACACTAACCGTGTTTGCTGTCATTTTTTTCTCACCTCCAATTGTGAGTTTTAATTAATTGTAATTACTACGACACAGCACAAGACCTGTAATCTTTTTTTATTATTTTTGATGATTTATAGCAGCATGCTTTCGTAACAGACCCAGTTGAACACAGCCATTTTTGAGTAAACACTCTACTAAAGTATTAAAAATGACCAGAATTCTAGACCCTTGAGTTTAGTTTTTAACCATTTTTAAATTGACAATTCTGAATGAAAATAAAATTTAATTGTTCTTTTTCTAACAATAATCTATCTTTCTCATAATTTCCTGCAATAAACTTCACACTTTTTGCAAGCCGGATCTCTCTAAATATCGCGCATAAAAAAAGCCCCCTGTCCGTTAGGATCAGGGGGCTTTAGAATAATGAGCTGGCGATGACTTACTCTCACATGGGTAATCCCACACTACCATCAGCGCTAAGAGGTTTCACTT
>NZ_JBIQOB010000047.1:0-5511 GCF_044130285.1 Acinetobacter sp. BSP-28 | reverse complement strand
TGTCAGGAATCTGTCCACTTATGGATCTCTAAACCCATAGGTGTTTTTGTCAGATTTGAGCTATTGCAGATTTCCATGAGAGTAAACAGCTGTAGGTAACTGCTTATGATCCAGAATTGATTACCAGACACCCGAATTACATAAGCATCATAAGTTATGTAACTTATGTAATTTACGTGTCAGGAATCTGTCCACTTATGCCTCTCTAAACCCGTAGGTGTTTTTGTCACATTTGACCTATTGCAGAATTCTATCTTGTTAAAGAGATGTATTTAGCTGCTTATGATCCAGAATTGGTTACCCAGTACCCGGATTGCATAAGCATCATAAGTTATGTAACTTACGTAATTTATAAAATTGGCAAGGCTGATTATATCTGGCTGGAGTTCTTTATTTATATTCGAGAAAAGTTATCGGTTGGTCAATAAGACCTACTCTTACCAAGAATATCATTTTGGATGCACTTCTCATGGCAGTATGGCGATGCAGACCAAATGAACCCGGATCATACATCCAGATCAAAGCTTACAATACTGTAGCGGGGACTGAAAGAAATTATGTCTAAAACATAATTTCTTTCTGAGTATGAGTCGCCCCCTTGTGCAGTATACAGCTCATGTGGGGGGATAATGCTGTGCTTGCATCTCCTTTTTAGAATCTTCAAAAGATGAGCCATAAAGCACGAGAAATAGCCTGTGCGGATGTATTTGATTATATCGAAATATTTTAAAATCGAATTAGGCGCCTTTCACATCTGGATGATATGAGCCCAGAAGCATTTGAGCCGCTTCAAAATGAAGGCTATAGCTAAATTCTAAAGGCTGTAGCACGTAAATATATTGGTAAAATACCATTTTATAAGGTTTTTGATGTGCTACTAAATTAAGTAATCAGCTATATCTCATGTTTAGGTACTGTGAGCAATCCTGTAACTATTTTTGCTTCCCATATTTTGGTTTATAACCAACATTTAATAGATGTGAAAAATATTTTTTAATATTCGCTTGATCTGTTAATTCGGCTTCAATTCTTTCCTGAAAATCTTCTTGTGTTTCGCCTATCTTTCCAAAAGCACGTCCAAAATCTGGATTGTCATCAATATCGCAAAGTTTTTGCGCAAAATATGAAATTTGCTTTGCTGTTAATTTATATAAATTTTCTGGAGCTTTATCACTAAGTATTAGAACGGTATCTTTTTCAAAAAAAGTAAACTCTATATCAGTAATAGTCCTACCTTCTTTTTTCTGGGTATAAGCAACTTCAATATCAGTAAATTTATTGATTTGTTCTATCGCCACTTTTAGAACGCGCTTTTTAAAATCTCCCATTTGAGAGTATTCATCTTCTAGCAAGCCTAATTTCTCTCTAAGATCTGCTATAGGGACATAAAGCTTACCTGTGGATCTCCAACGTATTAAAAGCTCGTACAGTCGAATAGAGTAAACACTGGTAAGTTGTGAAATTTGCTTAAGTTCATATCTAGTAAATTTTTCTTCAAGCTTAATGAAAAGCGGAAGGATATCTGGCGC
Source organism: Acinetobacter sp. BSP-28 (assembly GCF_044130285.1). Lineage (NCBI taxonomy): Bacteria > Pseudomonadati > Pseudomonadota > Gammaproteobacteria > Moraxellales > Moraxellaceae > Acinetobacter > Acinetobacter sp. BSP-28. Next base: position 3,982 of record NZ_JBIQOB010000047.1, on the reverse strand, counting down.
AAATATCAACTGCACACATGCAGCCTCTTTGACATAACCTACTTTTGATACCCATCGACTCTTATAAACTGCTTTTTTTCCTGTAACAGGATCTATTGTTTTATAAGTAAGCCTACGTTCAAATAAATTGTCACATGCGGCTTGTAATGCTTCATATGCTGATTGTCGGCCAAGCTTGAACTGTTTCATATACTCCGAGGCATGAATCGTTAACATAGTCTCGGCCGTTAATTCTTTTTCAATCTCACGGGCAGCAAGAATTGCTATTAAAATTAATCTTTGTTCTGAAAGATTTAGTGCATAGGAAGCTTCAATTAAATTATTATCTTTATAGATTACATTGCTCATATGTTAGTGCTAAAAAATTTGATTACCAATATATGGACAATACTACTTAATGTCCATAAACGGAAGTTTTTTTTTTGAAAGGAATTTGTCCATTTATGTAAGGAATCTGTCCTTTTATATAAAGGAATCTGTCCTTTTATATAAAGGAATCTGTCCACTTATTGGTAGGAATCCGTCCACTTATTGGTAGGAATCTGTCCACTTTAATTCTTTGTATTCCACTGATATCAATAGTTACAGCTGCTATATAAATAATAAATTTAAAATATATATAAAATAATAAAAAAGAACCTTGCTTGTGGATAACTTTTAAATTATTTTTTTATCACGATAGTTGATTTTTACATGAAATCATTTTACATTACTTAAATTATTAAACTTACGTAACTTACATAAAATATGATTATATTAGTTGGTGGTGAAAAAGGCGGTGCTGGAAAAAGCTGCTTATCTCAAAATTTAGCAGTATACCTTCAAACAAAAAATAGGGATGTCCTTTTATTAGATGCAGATCCTCAAGGAACAACAACTGATTGGATAAAAGAACGTGATGATAATGATGATTTAAAAGATATTCCTTCAGTTCAAGCTTCTGGCAATATCCGCTCAGTTCTCAAAGATCTGCAAGGTAGATATCAGGATATTGTAATTGATGCTGGTGGGCAAGATTCAGAAGCTTTACGTTCTGCAATGACAATAGCTACTCATATGTTATTACCTTTTAGACCAAAACGAAGGGATCTAAAAACATTAGCACATATGGAACAAGTTTTAAAATTAGCTAAAACCGTCAATCCAGATCTTATTGCAAGAGCAATTATTACACAATGTCCAACGTTACCATCACAAGTTCAAAGAATTTTAGATGCGAAAGATGCATGTAAATCATTTGGTATAAATGCGTTAAATGCGATTACGACTAATAGAAATGTCTATGATGACGCTGATGAAAATGGCCTTTCTGTTTTTGAAGTAAATAGTGATCAAAAAGCAAAAGCAGAGATTAAAAATATAGCTAATGAATTTTTAGGAATTTAATCATGGCTGGATTAAACGGTTTAAAAAAGAAAGTTGAAATATCTCCAGAAGATCAGTTAGCAGAAGTATTCATATCTGGGGCTGAAAAAAGGGTAAGAGCTTTAGAAACCAAAGAGAAAAAATTTGTTAGATGTACATTTTCTTTGAATGATGAAGTTAATCAGTTAATTGATGAACTGGTAGTTAAAAGTCAAAATGCTCGTGTTAGTAGATCAAGTATCGTTAGAATTGCATTAGAAAATTTGGCTTCAAAAAGCTCTGAAGAAATTAAAGAAATTGTTAATCAACAACTTCCGTAATAACTTATTTAAGTTACGTAACTTATGATTGTTACGTAATATTTCTTCGTTAAAATAACCCGAATCATGGATTTAGTCTTGGTTGGTATAAGGACTTACTAAATGGTTCTAATCATCTTTTTGTGAATATTTTCTTATCAGTGATTCGGGTATCATAAAATTGCTACCACTAAGTTTAAGAATCATTATGAAGCATTTAGGATTTGTTGGAAAAAGTACAGAATATATCGGATATACGTATGTTGAAATTATCAATAGTTCTCTTCGACTGTCTTTCAATGTACCCTCAAAAAGTAATGTAGATGAAACCTTTAGAAATATCATAGAAAATAACTATGATTTATTAATGGCAACATCCTCAGAAATTTCATTTGAACTTGACTGAGAAACAATTAAAAATACTGAAAAAGTACTTAAAGAACAAGGAATGGAGATAGAAGAATTTATACAGGATACGCTAATTAAATTCATCAATCAAAACCCATTAGATACCATTAACTAGTTACCATATTTATGCGTATCCAGAAGAGTGTAATTGCCTAAATTACTTAAAAAAATAAGCAATAAAAAACCCCGGCATCCTGCTAGGGTTTTTCATATTTGGTTAGCTCAGTATAACTCCTGTCGTACCTCACAGTCCTTGTACTGTATTTTCTTATTGTTATCTGGAGCATCCTGCTCTCTATGTCCCCATCATAAGAAATAAGCTTGAGACCGTATAGGCGCAAAGGGCCGTAATTAATGTGAGCAAATGCGTACAAGGTTGACTAAAAACTATCCCTGTTTTATCCGCAGAAATTGGGGATAATTTGAGCAGTAGATGAATTTATAAATCACAACAATGTGCTATATTGATTGAATATTGATCGGTTTTGTTGGCGATATCTTCCAGAGTTGTACATAAAAAAGCCGACTTGTGTCTAAGTCGGCTTTTTGTGGTTTTTTAGGTCGGTCAAATTTTTTAACTATATGAAAAACAAAGGTTTTATAAAAAAATGTTGTTGTTGTTGTTATTCCCAAGTAGAAATGTCCTACCTAATAACCAAATAGAAATGTCCTATATGGACATTTCCAAGTCAAGCACAGGATTCAGATTTCGTTGTTGAATTGCTGTTTTCTGTGCACGTCTGCTTGGCATCTTTTGAGAACGATTGCGTTTGTTTTGTTGTTCCAGTTCTTCATGCTGTTGTTGAATATGCAGCAATACAGAACCTAACCGTTTATTCTCAACAATCTCTCGCTGGTTGAGCTGACTTAATTTATCGAAGATGCTGTAATTGATCTTCCGACCTTCATGCATGATGGCTACAGTACCATCCGGGTATTCTAGAAACTCAAGATATTTACCCATCAGCCTCTGGTTTTCTTCTGTACTCTCCAGGAGATATACACATTTATCATAAGTAATGGTCAAGCTATTGGTGACTCTGCGGGGTTCACGCCAGGTAAAAATATCCTCTAATTGCTCGGCTGTTTCAGTGACAGAGCGGTGTAAGTTCTTAGGATTAAAGGCCATCTTTGCAAACTTGAGATTGAACTGCTCAATAAAGCAGGGCAACCACTTATTCGCATCTGCAATCGAACTGATACCTTCCAGGCGCATCTCCTTAATCAGACGATCCTGAAGTGTCCTGTTGGCGCGTTCCACACGTCCTTTGGCCTGTGGTGAGTTAGCGAAGATGATATCGATATTGAGGGTACTGAGTACGCGTCCAAATTGCGTAATCTTGGTGTCTTTCTTGCTGCTTTGATTCACCCTAAACACTGAATGTTTATCACTGTAAAATGCCAATGGTTTACCGTGCTGTTCGACATACAGGCGTGTTGAAATCATATAGTCAAAGGCTGATTCTGATTCACAGAAGCGTAAATGCTGCAATTTTCCTGTGGCATCATCAATAAACACCAGCAGACAGCATTTAGCAGCGCGTCCTTCGAACCAGTCATGGTGAGAGCCATCGATTTGGATCAGTTCACCATAACAATCCCTATTATATCGAGGCTGATACGGGCGTTTTAGGCGCTTGGAGCGAGGAATCCACAAATCGGCTGCAATCATCCAGCAACGCAGGGTTTCTACTGAAAGATCGAATCCATGCACGGTGGTGAGCTTTTCATGCGCTAAAGGGCACTGTTGCAAATAGAGATTTGAGTCGATGATGTTCCCTTTAAAAAGTACTTAGAGACCGAAAACCCTGTTGATTAGACACACTTCACCCTGAGGCTGACCATAATAAAATGACGATGCTTGTCCTTTACGTAGTGCACGCATGACTTCAATACCTTTAATTGTGGCA
>NZ_JBIQOB010000046.1:0-5782 GCF_044130285.1 Acinetobacter sp. BSP-28 | reverse complement strand
CGCTCAGCACTTTGCAAAACAGTATCTGCATTGCAGTAATTAAACTCAGCTTTATTGGTATTTACAGCCGGCTTAATCTGGCCACCATTCGCTACAAATTTTGCAACAGCTTCCGAGTAGTCGGGTTTGATTTGAATTCCAATCATCACGCCACCACTCCCAAATTCACATCTAACAGACTAACCAAATGCACCTGATATTCTTCATAAAGCACCTGGCAATTTCGATTACCGGTTAAATCCTTTGCAACCAGTACATAATCCAGTTTTGTACCTTTGCCTTTAAAAGTTGCACCACCATCAGCAAGGTCTTTCTTTGTGTAGCCCAATTTTTCGAGCCATAATTTAAAGCCAGTTACATGTTTGTTTTTGATACGGAAGATCATGCGGCTTTACCTCGTAGTGCTTTTTCGAGGTATGGATCTAAGTCATCTTGTCGCAGCAACCATGAGATATAACCAGGATCAAGGTCTTTAATTAAAGTGCCTTTGTACTTTCCAAAATTGATGCGTTTCGGAATTCGTGCAGTCTCAGACATTAAGTAGAGCGAGTGCATATCCTTGATTGCCAGCTTTTCAACAATCGCTCGAAGTATTACGCCAGTGAAGTAGATATCAGCTCTGGCATTATGGGCATTACGTAAATGCTTTTTAGCCGACCGTTTATCTTCCATGACGAAGTAATACAGTGCACCAAGCGTATGGGTTTCCAGTTCATCCCAGATCATGCGAGCAAGTGCCAGGGTACAAATCCCTTTTACCTTGAAATCAGGTTGGCATTTTTGAACAGCTTCAATGTCGTAATTGATGTTATGGCCAATCAAATATTCAACACCTTCAGGCATGCGGAAAGTGTCGTAAGATGGCTTTTCTGCAATATCTGATTCAAGAATATGATGGACTGCCATTGCACCAAGAGATATCGGTTCAGGGCATGAAAAATACTCATCAAAAACTTGATCCTGGTTAATAACCAATACCCCTTGCGCAAAAGCGCAAGGTGCAAAAGCGATTTCAATTGGATAGCCATTCAGTGTGTGAGTTTCAGTATCCAAAATCAGTGCTTTAGGTTGATTCATTGGTCACCCCTCAATAAGGAATATCATCAAGATAAGAAGGAGCATCTAAGACAGGCGGTACATCATTGTTGTATCCACCTTGATCATAGCCACCCTGATTAAAGCCGCCATTCTGGCCATATCCACCGCCATAACCATTGTTTTGGTTTTGCTGGAATCCACCATTATTGTTTTTAGGTTTGCGTGTGGTAACCGGGTTTGCCATCAGTGATGCAAGTGATTTTGGAAGCGCTTCCGGTGATGTTTTGAGATCAAGAATTTCTTTGGCCATGAGTTCACTTTGAGCATGGAAACAAGAGAAGAAATTCATCTGGAATTTCCAGTCACCGCTGTCATTTTGGTAGTTTTCACGCTGAAGTAATAAACCGACGCGCTTGCCAGCAACCTCAGGCGCAACCACACAGTTTTTCATAACGCGCTCTTTAAGATCGAAGTCATACTTCTCAAGCTGCGAATTCGTCGGTGTCAGGCCGCGAACGCCAAGACAAGCAAGCAGAGCATTGATTTTATGAACACCACCCAATGGAGTTCCGTCTTTCTTTTCGGTCCAGATGGTGAATGAAGCAGACTCTTTGTGGTCTGTTTCAAATTCAATTTCAAAACCGGTTGTGCCAGATTTAGCAGTGGTGAATTCCATGCTTTTGATAACACCAACATACTTTCCAGCTTCTTCGATACGGTTGCTGCTATCAGCTTGTTTTGCAGATTCAGCGTTAAAGCCAAATTGTTTGTATTGTTGAGTCATGATGATTTCTCCGAGAAATTAAATTAAGAATTTTGAACAGCTTGTTGTTGCTGTTGGTTGTTTTGTGTTTTTGGCATAGGCAAGCCGTAGAATTCACAAATCGCCTGATCAACAAGGTTTAAGTCGTTTTCGACATGATCTGACGTGAACATGTCCATAGGCGACTTAACAGTTGTGTTGCCGTTGTTCTTGGTAATGAATAGGTTCTGGTCATTGATGACCGCTGTTTGCAGGCAAATAGTGACCATTCCTTCCAGTGTGATTTTTTCATCAAGCATTTTGCCGATGGTTTTAATCTTGGTTTTGCCTTGCTGGTCTTCTTCCGTGTGGCTAAGGATGTAGACGCGCTTTTGAGGGTGTGCATTATTCGCTTCAGTAATAATGCTCCAGGCGTTAAAGCCAATTTCCGTGAACTTATCGAAGCCACGTTCTGTACTGCGACGCATGAATTCATTCGCCATCACATACTGAAAGTCATCAATAACGATGATTGGGCGACGAGTCATTCGGATGTGGCGAATGATTTCTTGCGGATTATCAGACACCAGGATTGAACCGTTTGGTTCGTCAGCAGTAATGTACTTCCAGTTAGCAGAGCGAAACGGCAAAGGCTTTCTGATCGACTGGATCAGTAACACGCGACGAGGGTCCAGGTTGCGAAGACTGGTTGATTTACCAGTACCTGATTGTCCTAATATAAAAATAGATGTGCTCATTATTCATTCCTCAATATTCAGTATTCATTTGGTGTGCCCATGAAGGGCATCTTGTTGTTAATGTGCCCCGACCCATCCAGTGCGACGCTTGTACTCACGACGTTCACGCAATGGAATATGCGAACTCTGCAAACCAATGGCCAAAGCCTTACGACGTTGAAAAGCACGTTCACGGTCAAAGTTTTCACGAATCCATGGTTTAGAAACCAATTCTTCCAGGGTTACTTTCATAAGACCTTTAGCGGTTTCCTTGTAAATATCTTTGCCTTTCTCGACATAGATTGCAGCGAACTTAGTACCCAGACGGAGGCGCATGTTGCCTTGCTCATCGTTGCCCAGGTATTCAGAGAATTTTTGAGTAGAAGTAGTCATTAGCGCGCTCCTTCATTGGAAGCTGAGAACTGCAATTGATGCTTAACGGCTTGAGCATATTGACGATCTGCATCATTCGAACAGCTATGAATAACAAAAGGTGTTGCCAAAATTGGCGAACTAAAAACCACTACTGCAATCGCGTCACGCATAAAAGCTTTGAACTTGTTGCGTTTATTCGCCCGAGCAATCTGCACACTTGAGGGCGGTTGCTGGTAAAGAATCCCTGTTGCCGGGATATGGCCAAACTCTGGGGTTTGACTATGGGAAGCTGTTTGGTTCATACTTATCTCACTCTTTGAGTAAGCCCCGCATCTGCCAAGATTGTTCGGGGCTTTTGTTTATTTGATTTTTAAAGCATACTTTAATAATTATAATGTGTAAAGCATACTTTAATAATATTTTTAAACTTCGCTTTATTTTTATTTTGATAGACAAAAGAAAACCCACCGCTTAGGGTGGGTTTGGTATGCCTTTGAAATATCAAATAGGAGCTTTAATTCTGCTCTTAAGATGAGGCACGTTTGAAATTATCATCATCAACACAGTAATCAATACAGTCTCTTAAAATGCCAACAGCTCGATAAATATGTGCCGGTTTATCAAGAAAAACAGATCCATTAGCCTGGACTTCTAGCCCAGCTCTCTCTAATTCAGATCGTCTGTTTTGATCAACAGGAACAATAAATTGAATGGTAGGGCGTTTTCTATTCACATCATATCTAAATAACCAGCGATTGCTTTTCCCTTGATAAAGAACTGAAAAATAACTTTCTGTGTCTTTTGATACTAAATCATATTCCGGGAAAAGTTCACTAACCACTCGTTGAAGCTCTTGCTCATCCTTAGTAGTGATGATTTTTTCATTATCAGGATTCACAATAAAGTCGGGCTCTTGCACTGTTTGACTAACTTTAGGTTGGTCTTCAACTGGCTTTTGCTCAACTGGTTGTGCGGTAATAATTATTGGGGAAGATAGGCCTTTAACAACCGTATCACTAATAGCTTGCTGTACGGCCTGCTGAACAAAAGGTTGAATCGACTCAAGGAATTTAGTATTCAATTGACGTTGAATATTTGCCTGTTGTGCTACATAGCGAACAAAATCGATATCAACCTCATTAATACTTTTTTTAATCACGGATTTAAATTGCTGTATGTATTGATTTTCTTCAGCGAAAAATCTTAATTTTTCTGCATGAAAATTATCATGTTTAAACTCCGCAAGCTGAGTTAAGTCTTCAGGGTTTGCCTTTGTGAAATCAATAGTCAAGAATGGTTTCTCATCCATAACATTTGTATTTATTAAGTCAGTAAAGAATCTCCATTCACGACCATTTGTAATAGCACCAATAGTTACGCCGAGGCTGCTATTAAAATACCTAGATAGTTGAGGGGCGTGGTTAGTTAGATTGGCAGCATATGACTTAGCTTCAATAAACATTACGGGTTGGCCATTGCAATACAATGCATAATCTACACGTTCAGTTGATTTAACTCCTGGGAAATCAGCTGCAAATTCTGCAAGAACTTTCGTTGGATCGTATGGATTAAATCCCAAAATATCTAATAAAGGCAGTATGAGCGCTTGCTTTGTGGTTTCCTCTGTTGTGCAGTGCTCACCAACTTTTTTAACATGTTCTATATGGCTTTTTAGTCTTTGTACAAAATTATCCATGGTTCCCCCTCTGGACTATTGGCTTTGTCTTGATTGATAAGTTATTTCTTAATTAGATTTTTCTATATAGACCAACAACTTTACCAACTAAACGACAGTCTTCCGTAAGCTTGATAATCTGTTCTGGCCAATTTGGATTAAGTGGTTGTAAATATTTCTCACCACCCTCAATAATCAGTTTTTTAAAAGTAGCTTCTGTTTCACCAGTACAAGAAATAATAACTAAATCATCTGTTTGTAGATCAAAAGTTTGTATGTCTGGATTTACATAGATACGGTCTTCAGGTTCAAACTTTGGTGACATGGATACACCTTTAACAACAAGACCATATCCATTTTTTCCACAATCTTTATTGGGTGGGAGCCACTCTTCAAACTCGGTATCTGCTGGAACTGAGTCAATACCAGTCCAAGGGCCAGCTTGTACCCAAGAAATAACAGGAACATGGCGACCTTCAAGGCTTATTTTTTGTGATAGGTCTACATTGTTGTCCAGCTTTTGAGTATTTGACAAATCAAGCATATCAAATTTTGTATCGCCAGCTAGCCAATCTGGGTTTACCCCTAAATATTGAGCAGCTTTCGCATTCTTTAAGCTCTCTAGGGTGTTTGTTTTTCCATTCATCCATTGGCCAATAGCAGCTACTGAAACCTCACAGTATTTAGCCATAGAGGTTCTATCTAATTTCTTTAAATTATTTTTTTTCAAGAAATGCGAGATTGCTTGATTAATCCTATCTTCAAGAGTGCTCATAATAAAATTCACTTTAAAATTAAAGCCAGCTTACAACATAGTTAATAAAGCTTGCTTGCAATTATTTATTAAAGTACACTTTAAAAATAAAGCATACTTTTAGGATTTGGTATGAGAGTACTTATCAAAACCAATGACGCGATAAAGCACTTTAAAAACGCTTCTCGTTTAGCTGATGAAATTGGCATCACACCTCAAGCGATAAACCAGTGGGGAGACTATGTTCCAGACCCTTCTGTTGGGAAGATTATGGCTGTTATTCCAGGTATCCCATACCAGATTGTTCGCAGTGAAAAACCCACAACTCTTTTAACCGCTTAACCAATTATCCCTCGGTCAATGTTTTAAAGAAACGTGAACTTAACTATTGGATTCACATATGGAAATTTCAAAAGAAACAAAAACTGCACTGCACAAGATGATTCATCACTCTGAAGGTG
>NZ_JBIQOB010000045.1:0-5876 GCF_044130285.1 Acinetobacter sp. BSP-28 | reverse complement strand
GCCCAATTGTGCCCCACCGGCTGTGGTCGTACTAGTGATGTTGCTATCACCAAATACGTTGATGGTATCGCCCAGAGCATACTTGTTGCTGCCGGTTGTACCACCGAAGTTGATGCCTTGGTCGGTAGCAGTTTTGGCATCTACACCTTTTTGAATATCCACTTTGGTTGCTGTGCTTAAATCAACAGCGTAGTCTGTTACATTTGAAATATCTTTAGTGCCTTTGGTTACGCTTAAAGCACCGCCCATGGCAGCAGATACAGTTGTACCATCGGCATTGACAGTATAAGTTGTGCCATTGGCATCACTGGTCGAAGTGACACTTGCTACATTCGTTCCGTTCGTAACTTTCGATGACGCTTTTTTCACATCAGCGATGTTGGCTGCATTGGTGTCAACTGTACCGCCGCTGGCAACATTGCTAATGATGTTGCCGCCGGCATTGATGCCACCACTGGTGATGCTGACTGTTCTGGTGCTATCTATCGGGTTGGTGATAACAACGCCATTGGTATTGACAACCGTATTGCCTGCCGTCACTTTGTCTACAGCAATATTTTTTGCCAAATCATAGGAAATGGCATTGTCAGTATAGGTTGCAACCAAATTGTTGTCCGTATTGGTAAACGTAACCGTTTCACCCAGTTTTACATTGTCACTGCCTGTTGTGTTTTTGGCAGCAATATTAAAACCTTTATTGGTCAACGTGGTATTGAGCTGATCTTGCGCTGATTTCAACTGTTCTTCTGTTGCTGCCCGACCGCTGTTATATGTACCTGTCGGATTCCATGTAGTATTGGTTAAACCTGTCAGTGAACCCGATGTCATTTTGCTAGTGCCAACAGTTACGCTGCCTGTTGAACCAAGGTCAATATCTTTTGCTAATTTAACTGTTAAGGTATCCGAGCCATCAGCAACCACGCCGATGTTGTTGTCAGTTAAATTTGTTATTTTTCCGCCTTTAACTTTTATAGTTTCACCCAGTTTACGGGTTACATTTGTACCAGTGTCGCCAGCAAAAGTAAGTGGTTGGCTGACCGCAGTATTTAATGCACTTAAAGCGTCACCTACATTACGGACTGTAGTGGTTGTGCCTGTACCTGCTGGATTGGTAACAACCGTATAACTTGGTGCGGTTAATGTACCGTTTGCCCCAACCGCAGCACCGCCCCCCAATGCATCAGTTGTATATTTAGTGACACGTTCAAGCTCAGTATTGGTTTGATATAGTTGACTACCGTTAATGGCATCGGTACTGGTTGCAGTTATCCGGCCTGCGGCGAGGTTGATGATTTGGCGTTCCTTGCCTTCACTGCCAATACTGACGGTTGATGTTGGAGTAGTACCGGCATAAACATAGATTTTACCATTGATGGTTGAGCTGGTGGTTGCATGAGCAATACCTGATTCCGACTCTGCACCCAATGCAACAGCACCTTCATGCGTTACCGTAGCACTGTTACCCAGCGCAACCGCATTGGTGCTGATTGCCAAGGTATTGTTACCCAATGCTACAGCGTAATCACCGGAAGCTATTGAGGTATTGCCTAATGCCATAGCACTATTTTTGCTTGCTTTTGCGCCTGTACCATTTGCCAAGGCATTTTCAGCACTGGCTAATGCGTCAGTACCTATTGCAGTAGCATTAACACCTGATGCTTTGGCACTTGTACCAATGGCAGTGGCATCTTGTTGTAGTGCTTGAGCACTGTTACCCAGCGCATTTGCACCGGCAGCATAGGCGCGTGCCGATGTACCGATTGCGGTTGCATTTGCCGCTGTTGCATCAGCCTGATTACCAATGGCATTGGAGCTTGTACCGCTGGCTACAGCATAATTACCGATGGCATTGGTATTGGTTGAAAGTGCTTGGGCGTGATTACCCAATGCAGTGGCTTGTGCTTCTGCTGCTAATGCTTCATGACCAATGGCATTGCCATTGTCGCCTTGCACAATCGCTTTACGACCAATTGCAATGGCTTGGTCTGCATTTTGCACTTCTGCTTCACTGCCCATACCTACCGCATAGTTAGAAGTGTCAGTGGTGTAATCAATCTGGATATTTTTACCGATAGCAATGCTGTCAGTGCCATTGCTGCTGGCATTGGTTCCCATCGCAATATTATTGGTACTTTTTGCTTTGGTATTTTGACCCATTGCAATAGACGAAATACCATTGGCTTGTGTTTGATTATTACCAATTGCGACACTGTTTTGAGCATTCGCTGCCGTATCAAAACCCATTGCAACACTGTTGGTTGCAGTATTGCTGGTAGTTACCGCTGCGCCAATTGCCAAAGAGTTTGTTGCTGCTGCACCGGTATTATTTTGATTGGCTGGCTCTGTACTGTTAATGGAAACATGATGTTGACCATTTGCCGCAATAGCTGCATTTAATTGATTTAGGTTAACTGCATCAGTTCCAGATGTACCCGCAGTTAGATTGGTAATACGGCCAGCTGCTGTATAGAGCACAGCATTACCAGGTAGCACACTAATTTGACCAGAAGACACAGCATTAATTGCTTCAGCAACAGTTTTGTATTGGTGTTTTGTGCCAACAGTATCTTCTAACTCAACAATATACCCACCAAAATTCCCTGCGTTATTAACGGTGGTTTGTCCTCCTATTAAATCGGCAACTTTTTGTTGTGCTTGTTTTAATTGGCTGACATTGACTGCATCAGTGTTATTTGAACCGGCAGCGACATTGGTAATACGACGCTCCTGCCCAGCTTGACCAACAGATACAATATTAAAACCACTTGCTTTAGTTTCATCTGTCAAATATGCAGCGTCTGTAGACGTACCATTAGCAATACTGGATGTACCCAATGCCACATTATTGGTACTTGCCTCAGAATCACGTCCCAATGCTGTACCTGAATCACCTGTAACTTTTGCACCGTAACCGACTACAGTCGCATAATCGCCACCTGTTGCTTTTGCTGAGTTACCCAGTACCGTCGAACCCGTAGTTGCATCTACATCCGAGCCAATTGCCACGGATTCAGTAATTTGGCTTACATTGGCATTGGCATTTCTACCGATGGCAATATTATCATCGCCATTAATGTTGCTGCCTGCATTGACCCCGATGGCAATATTATCATCTGAGCTGCTATCGGCATCAGCAGACAGATTCGAACCTGCACCTACACCCAACGCTATATTGCGATTGCCAACAACATTTTGTCCAGTGTTGCGGCCAATTGCAATCAGGTCAGTACGATCATTGGTCTGGCCTTGCACACTGTTTACACCAGCATTATCACCAATCGAAATGCCGCCTGTCGTCGCAGCCATCGCATTACGACCCAATGCTACAGCAGCAACCTGACTGGCATTTGCAGTTGCACCCAGTGCAACCGAGCCTGTTGCTGTTGCATTGGCATTCGCACCCATCGCAATCGCTTGGCTTGCAGAGGCAGTGCCATTTGCACCGATTGCAATTGCTTTTGCTGCAACTGCTTTAGACGAATCGCCAAGTGCAACACTGGATTCACCTGTTGCTAAATTGGACGTACCCACAGCCAGACTGTTTTTACCAAGTGATAGATTTGCACCGCTGCTCAATAAATCAAGTAAGACATCCACTTGTGCTGTAGAGACTGCTGTGCCATTAATTGCTGTAATATGATCAGTACTTGTACCATCTGTACTAGCAGATGTAGTAACTGCCAAACCGTCAATAGCAGTAATTCTGCCATTAACATCTTTTGTAAGTTCAGGTGCTCGTGCTATGCCCATTGTTGAACCGATTGCCGTGCTGTTTAGACCAATAGCAGCCGATTCTGTACCAATGGCAACGTTATTTTTCTGGTAAGCCTGTGCTTTATCACCCATGGCAATAGAGCTTACACCGCTGGCAATTGCTTCGGGTCCGACAGCGATAGCATCAGTGCCTTTTGCCTGTGAATCATCTTTTGCTGAGTTGGTATGGAAATATTTAATACCAACACCTGTACCGGAATCAACACCGGTAATAAAGGCAAGCGCATCTTTTACATTAGTAAATTGAGTTGTACTGCCTTGACCGTTATTAACAGTATAAGTCGGTGCAACAAGTACTCCGCTAGTGTCTAATGTTGTACCCAAAGCATCGGCAATATTTTTATTGACTGTATAAAGCTGACCGCCATTGACCGCATCGGTACTGCTTGCCGAGCTGATGTTACCTGCGCCTAAATTGGTAATCTCTTTATTATTCAGGCTTGCGCCGCCATTGAGTGTAGCTGCTCCGGTAACAGCTAAAAATCCACCGACTGTGGTATTGCCTGTAGATTCTAAAGTTGCGCTCTTAATTGCGCCAGATGCTGTTGCACTTTTTAAGATAATATCATCATCTAAATCAACGGTTAATATGTCACCCGATACCGATGTGCTAATATTTTTACCGCCAGCGACGGCCAATGTTTCGCCGAGTTTTTTAGCCGTGCTACCCGTATCACCTGTAAAAGTAATGGGATTGTTGCCTAAACTGCTTACCGTAGTTTGCAATGCAGTTAAATCGGCTCGTGATGCTTTGGTCGCTAAACCTGTGCTTGTATTATTAACGGTGCTTTCTAAAGTACTAATTTTACCTTCGGCTGTCGTCACACGAGTACCTAAGCTATCCACAGATGTCTGTGATGCCTTAACTGCCACAGAAGACTGTAGACTTGTTATATCCGTTTGAGCCTGTCCAACATTTGAGTTTAATGTCGCAATATCAAAGCCATTAACTGTTCCTGAAACAGTAAGATCACCAGTTACATTTAAGTCTTCATTAATATCTTGAGAAAACGCCAAACTTGGAGCAAAAAGAGTAAATCCTGCAGTAACGGCCAGCGCAAGATTGATTTTATTTTTATGAAAGCTAAAAGGCGGTCTTTCAGCCAAAATGGTCTTATTGTTATATTGTTGTGCTGCATCAGAACCTACTGTCTTACTCTTACTTTTTGTGTTACTTTTCGCAAGCTCCGAAGCCGCCATCCATACGCACAAAGACGAATTCCATATTACTCTATAAATCTTATTCATCCGCCATTTCTCACTTATAAAAAAACCAAAAATAAAATTATTAACAATCCTTATTTAAAATAATACAAAAACACAACGAAAACTAGATCACATAAAATATTAAAAACTTGAACCGCTTCTTATATTCCGAAGTTAAACGGCACTGTTGCAAATAACCACGAATGGTAAGCTGAAGACTGTTTTAGCTAAAGGTGCAGCATATGAATCCTTTCCATGGTCGGCATTTTCAGGGCGAAATAATTCTTTGGGCTGTGCGCTGGTATTGTAAATATGGCATTAGCTATCGTGAACTGCAGGAAATGCTGGCCGAACGGGGTGTGAATGTTGATCACACGACTATTTACCGTTGGGTTCAACGTTATGCTCCTGAAATAGAAAAACGTTTACGCTGGTATTGGCGTAATCCTACAGATTTACATTCATGGCATATGGATGAAACTTATATCAAAGTAAATGGGCGATGGTCTTACCTATATCGTGCAGTTGATCAACGTGGTCATACGATTGACTTTTACCTTTCCGCTCGACGGAACAGTAAATCAGCCTATTGTTTTCTAGGAAAGATTTTCAATACGGTGAAAAAATGGCAGATTCCACGTGTTATCAATACAGATAAAGCAGCGACCTATGGCCACGCTTTATCACGGTTAAAGCGAGAAGGAAAATGCCCAATCGACCTTGAGCACAGGCAGATTAAGTATAAAAATAACGTGATTGAATGTGATCATGGCAAGCTAAAGCGGATCATCAGGGCCACATTAGGATTCAAATCTATGAAGACGGCTTATGCCACAATTAAAGGTATTGAAGTCATGCGTGCACTACGTAAAGGACAAGCATCGTCATTTTATTAT
>NZ_JBIQOB010000044.1:0-5903 GCF_044130285.1 Acinetobacter sp. BSP-28 | reverse complement strand
TCTGAATGATCTTTATCTTTTAGAAATTGTTTGATTGGTTCGGCATGTGTAGCCCAAGTATCGAAATACTTCATTTGGATCTGGCGGACTTCAATTTCATTCACAGTGATAGATCGGTTTGTTGCTAAGAAAAAATCATTCATGATGGAATCTCAAAAAACAGGCACAAAAAAAGACGCTTATGCGCCTATGGAATTCTTTGTGCCTGTGTGGGTTAAGGGTTTGCTACAGCTGGAATTGTCACCAGATGACCATAGAGACCTAATTTAGAGTCATTGGCCTTCGATAAGTCAGACATTGCACGCCCTTGGATTTGATATTGCCCCAACTCCTCATGAATTAATGGGAATGTCGCTTCAGGAGACTTTTGAGTTCGCCAAAGTTTCATCGCCACCTTATCACCGTTAGCAGTATTGATGCCTGCAAAGAACAACATGTATTCACGGTCTAAGTCTGAAGCAATAGTAGTTTGCGTTACAGCACCAGATGTATAGCTGATAGTTAAAGGCATTGTTAGGCCAGTTACATCATTGAACTTTAAGATACCAAATACCGGATCTAATGAGTACTTGCTTGGATCTACCGTAACTGGAGCTGCTGTTGAATCCTTAATAGTCACTGCACTTAAATTATAGGCACCGATTAAAATTGATTCATTAGCCACAACAGTACCCAACTCTGAATCCACTACACTAGCAGATGGAATTTCAAAGTTTTCACCGGAGAGAATGTATTCCATATTCTCTTTATTTACCTTCTCCAGTTGCCCTGAAAAGTTAACTCCAGTAGTTGTCGTCATCACAAAGTCAGTTGTCCGATTACCCGACATGCTTTCTTGATGCTCAATCACATTCGCAGTAATTTCAATTTCAAATTCTGGAATGTTGCCAAGTTCGCGAAGTGCACCAGCAATACCATTTGTAATTGGTGCAAGGTGAAATGCTCCTTGGAGTGACATATACTCTTTTTTAGCCATCTACTTTAGCCTCTTTTTGTGTTTTAGGTTGTACAGCTGGCTTTGGCTCTGAAGCACCTTCCACTTCTTCAATAACTCCACGCTGCAGTAAATCTTGGATCTGGGCTGTAGTCAATCCACCGACGATATCCCCAGAACGAAAACGCCCGACAGGTTGCCGGGCTTTATATTGTTTTGCCATGAATGACTCCTAAATGAATTTTTGAGATTCAAAAATAATGGTGATGTATGCAAAGCCTGGACTATACCCATCCTTCACGGAAAGAAACTCCAAGGCGGTACGTGATGCTTGAGGCTGCCAACCTGAAAGCAACTGAATAACCTTTTCAGTAAGCAAACCAGCTTCATCACTTACAGCCCGGCCATCCGTCATTTGAGACTGAGCATTTCGACAAGCCACTGTGACTGCCCATTGCTGACTGATCTGATTAACACTTCCACGACCTGCACTAGATTTTTTATCAATACGCACAAAGTTCACATGTGCCGAAGGTGTAACCTGTGACATCTCTGTCACACTGACCGAATTGAGTGGTGTATAAATCTTTAGAAATTCTGGAATCTCTTTCAGTTTTTCTGCAATTTCATCACGCACCGCGAAGAAGGTGCTCATCTATAAAACTCCCTACAATATCTAAAATCATGACTTCATCTTCAGCATTAATGCCGAGTTGAGTTCGTGGTGGAAGAATAGATTGCTTGACCTTTCTATATTGACCACCCACTGCAAAAGTAATGTATTGACCAGTCTTAGGTAGAATTGTTGCTCCATAATGCAGATGAGGGGCATATTCAACATCCGTCCCCACTTCCACACCACTTGAAAGAACATTGTGCGTGTATGAGTTCATCAAGCGGCCCGTATCACGGAGTGTTTCACCAACACCAACTCCATCACGCCCTTGCATGCTTGCACGCCATGAAATTTTCCATGGATTGCCATCAACATCAGTACCTGTTAAAAATCGGTGCTGAACACTTGAGACAAGCCCTTGTCCAATCTCATCAAACAACTGGTTTTTTAATGCATCAAAGCTACCCAATTGCTTGAGTACAGCCTCAATTGGTGAGCTATCGGCCTGAATGCTAATAACGAAAGCCATAAACACCTCACTTCATGCTTGGCATCTGGTCCAGAATGGCATCTCCAAATACACCACCGGTATAAGTGGTACCAATCGGCAGGGTGGAAGGTTTGTTTTTAGGTTGGTCATCCACGATCTGGTTTGTTTCGGGCAATTGGATCTGTAAATGTGCTTTGTTGTCAGCCACACGTTTTAAGAATGCGATTGCATCCTCATAACGCTTTCGGACCTCTTCAGTCGGTTGCTGAAAATAAAGGCGATAGCGCGCGATATCACACGCCATACGCTTTAAGTTGCTCGGCACATTTGGCAGCGGCAAAGGATAACGACCACCGATATGACCGTTAATTTCTTCCGTTGCATCCTGGATTGCATCCTGAACAGATGATTGAGAAGGAAGCATTGTTTTTAGATTTTCAATCTCATCACCAAATCGTGCGACCAAATCTGATTCAGTCGCGTACATGGTTCACCTTATGTGGTTGATTTGACCTTAACCAAAGCCAGTGGTTTAAGTACGATTGGCAGTTGGTTGGCCTGAACATGAAGCTCATCACCACGACCGAAACGCAAAGCTTCTGACTTCGCATAGAATGGTAGAGCCTGAGTATTTACAGTCTCCTTAAAGTCAGCAGGAGCCAATGCAGTCACAAACACATCCTGCGTACCTTTTGGATATGCAGTACCAGTTTTAGCTGCAACGATAGGCTCAAGCGCACCATTAGCACCTGTTGGTGCTTTCTGACGGTTCACAATGAACTTCAGACCACCAAAAACAAAACCAGATGTGTTTGAACGGCCTAACTTTTCTTCAGCTGCAGACCAACCCAAGAATACTTCACGCACGTTTTTATGGGCAGTTAACGCATCATAAAATGCACGATCCACTTCGACTTCAACGCTTGAGTAGACTTCTTGACCTAAAGCATCCTCAACCGCATCAATAACATCCTGACATTTTGCCGCAACATTTGTGGTTGCTGTACCAAGATCAAAATCTACTTCAACCTGGGTGACACCAAATTCAGTGAAGTAGTTCAGGATTGGTGTGCCATCAGCATCAATGATCAAGCCTTGTTTTGCTTTTGAGCGACGGAACGCCAGAGTTGCATCGATCTTATTTTTCATCTGCTGCAACTTATCGAGTACTTTACCACCAACCGTTTCTGCTTGAGTTGAACCAAATGCGCGAATACCCATTACATCAGCAGCTTTTACAACATCTTCTAATGGCATGTGTGGAATTTTAAAAGACTTAGCAGAGCGCTTTCCGCTTGAATTCTTTGGTGCAACACCACCCCATTCTGTTGTTGGGACCAAGATGCCTGTATCAGAATAAAACTCAACATCAAATGTTGTGGTTGTGCCCGGGATCGCGCGGAATAATTCAATATCCGCTGGATTGCCAATACGTGTTGGTAGGTTGGAAATTGCTAAAGATAATTCTTCAGTTGTGAAAATTGACTGGTCCATGCATTAGCTCCTTACGCTGAACGAACGGTTGTAATGTGCAACTTCGCAAGATCCGCTAATGCTGCTGTTTGTTTTGCGCCTGCCAAGCCTGACTTGAATGTCAGTTTTTCAGCAACCACTTTTGCATTACGCGCCACAATGACACCTTTTGCAGTTTCCCCTACACCCGTGGCTGCTTCACCAACAAAGATACCTGCAGCAACTTCATCAGTAGCCCCTCCATAAACTTGAACCTGACCATTCGCGTTTAGCGACACCACCAAACCATCAGTCAGGGTTTGTGATGCTGCTACTACCGCGTTTTCACGGCTTGGATGGTGATTACCATCAAGCTCTACCGCTAACCAGTCGCTGGTTACGCCTTTCTTTTCTACTGTCATGAGTTATTCCCCCCAATTACTTACGTTCTTTCGCCATTTCTGACAATGATTTCAACTGACCCGCATTAAATTGATTTTGACCCTGATCACCTTGCGCTTGATGTTGAGTCAAGTACGCTGGCAAACCTTGCTTTTGTGATGGTTGTTGATTACCTGCCGAGAATTGACGAAGCTGCTTGGCCGAGAATGCAAATGCTGAATCATCAAGATTCTTCATTTCCGTAATATCTTCAGCACTAAACTCTTTGCCTAAGTCTTTACCAAGTGCAGTGATTTCCGCTTCACGTTTTGCAGCAGCAAATTGTTTATTTTGAGTTTCAAGCTCAGAGTTTTTAGTCTCAAGCTCTTTAATTTTGGCTTGCGCCTGTTCTAATTCGGTCACGTCTGTGTCCTCTTTGGTTGGGTTTGGATTGGCTTTACCTGAGAAGGCTTCAATAGTGGTTTGAGTGTCTGCACCTACACCACAAATGGTGATTTCATGTACCCGTACATTTCGGAACACATGTAATGGACCAGTGAATTGCTGACCATTTACTTCGACTGTTTTACCTGGTGCAATTTCTTCAATGGATTCAGGATCAGCCCACCAAGACATTTGAAATGGATATTCCTCATCAATGTCCTGTACGATCTCCCGGGCCTTCTCATTGCTAAGAAAGTGCCCTTTTGCTTTAAAGCTATTGGTTACTTCATACGCTGTTGCCACCCCCACACGCTTACCACCAAAATGCTCTTCAACAAGTCCTGTTTTAGGTTTGAGTTGCAGACCATTAAGGTCAATCACTACACCGGAGCGCCCCCAGTAGTAATGGTTGTCAATTCGTCCACCGCTATAAACTTCCGCATTGAAGGTACGGCGTTTTTTCTCAGCATCTTCGGTCGTAGTGATAGGAACATTCACAGCCGTAAACTGACAGCGCAAATGCTCCTGATTTAGTTCAGGCATTTTTCATGCTCCAATAAAAAAGCACCCGAAGGTGCTTAAAGTTAAATTTGTTTATGGTTTTTTTGGCGGACCAAGTTTTATTAATGGTGGTGGCGCTACATATTCAGGCTTTGCTTCTGGCTGATACCCTGAACTTTTACTGCATGAGGAACGACAACAATTTTTACAGCACATAACTTCACCTTAATTCACCAATGCTTTCAACGTATAAACCATCTGCCCTTCAGTCATCTCTATAGAAACAACTTCAAAAGACAATCCCATTTCAAACAGCACACCTTGACCGGCATTAAGCTTTTCAAGATCAATACCCAGACCTTTTGCATTCTCAATTCGGATCACGACATCACTAGCACCCTCAGCCATAAGCAACGGCGCATTCAGCTGGACCGTCTGCCCGACCTGATACGTAGCTACTTGCTGAAGAGTTGCAGCACCAACCACGGTTGAAGCTGCATTACTTGCCACAGCTTGAATGGCTGCCATATCAGTACTTATCCAGCGCTTGAGTACATCATCAGCCAGAGAGCCTGTAGTGGAGTTTAAATAGTTGGTCAGTGCGGCATCATTACCCTGCACGTAATCCAGAAAGGTACGAATTGCACTTGGCCGAATACTTGGATCAAGAGGAATCACCGTATTGGCCACCATATCGAATAGGTCCCGAGTCTTATCATTCATCGGAGCAAATAGACTGGTGAGCTTTTTCGATGCAATCCATTCAGCTTTAATGATTTCCTTCTGCTCAAGGAGATATTCCTTATCCAGTGATGAAACACTGATCTTTTTATCCACCAAGGATTCAAACTCACCAAACTGCAAAGGATGAGAACTCCAATCCAAAGCCTCAGCTACTTCTGGCAACTGATCATCAGGAGTAATGCCGTATTTCAATGCCTGCTTCTCGGTTAAGGCAATCACGGCGCACCGGCAACGGAATCCCAGCGGCGGGTAATGTGTCAGCCAAAACGGATGATCAATCGGTAAGACAATTCGATTCAAAGCTAAATGTGCAGGACGTACACGACTATCATTGATAGCCG
>NZ_JBIQOB010000043.1:0-6448 GCF_044130285.1 Acinetobacter sp. BSP-28 | reverse complement strand
GTTGAGATAACTGGATTGCCAGACCTATTCCACACAATACCTTTTTGATCGGTGAATGTAGTTGAATTGTTAGCACCATTGAAATGAAGCAATGAAGTAACATTGGCCCAATATTCATCTGCGTCAGCAATGATTGAAATTTCACTACTAACAAAACTGGTGGTGCCACGCCATACGCGGACTTTGTAATAATATTTTTGTCCTTCTACAACGCTTGTGTCCACGTAATACATGGTCTTTAAACCGGTAGCGATTGGTGTTGGCAAATCCACATCGGCAACACCAACCATACTGGTCACAGAGCGAATGATGTCGAATGAATCGAAATGACCAAACTGTGCAAACTCTAAACGAATACCTGGCATGCCTCACCTATGGTCTAATTTTAAAAGAGTTGACTTGGAATGATCCTCCAAGCACAAGATTTTGATTGGTGAGAGAAATATCTGTACCCACTGTCAAATCAACAACCACTTCACCCGCACCATTAAAGATTCGTGCCCAAGTTGCTGTAGCTGTCTTGGTTACAGTAGCTATATCTGTTTGATGTAGCTCTACATAGGCCGCAGTTATTTCTTTTATACAGGGCTCGGGAAAAATCAGCGCAACCAAAGCCTTGTTGGAATCTGCTGCAACTTCTGGACCCGCAGGCTGTGTGCCTTCATAAAAAATAACGGTAGCACTTTGGCTACCGCTATCCATAAAATTAGCAAGGCTTTGTGCCATTGCAAGCTTGGCTTTTATAGATGATTGACTCATTTCGGCACCACATTACCTTGAATGACTGCATTAAATTTTTTCTTCTGATCGAGAGCTACGATAAAAGTCTTTAAATCTGTATTTAGCCCTAAAAACTGATAATTGCCATCTGGATCGGGTCGGCTTATCGCAATAAGTTGTAAATTGGATTTGTTGTAAAGCACTATCGTGGCATTTCTATATCGTTGTCCCAGTGCTTTTACAGAACCTTTGATCTTCCCAACAACAGGGCCTGTAGTGATGCTTTGCAATAGACTTGATGAAGGCATTGCTTTTCGAGAACATGGTTTCATTCAAGCTCTCCCAGATAGAAATACAATCCACCAATAAAGTTGTCACCACCATCTATATAAGCACTGTCTGCCACATACATGCTTTTATCAGCTATTATTGGCTTTGTTTCGGTAAAGCTGCTGATGTTTTTACCAGCATAAAAAACATGATAAAGAGAACCACGTAAGAATGCGTTCGAATCATAAAATGGGATTTCTAAGGCTGGTACATTGGTTTGACCAAAAACACTTGTAGCGCCTGAGTTGAGACTTGGAACTAGCGGAATGGCTTCAGCATGATTTGATAATCGATTCAAGACATTAAATTGGTTAGTAAAAAATCTCGAAGCTAATTCGCTTTTGAATAATGGTAAAAAGCCAGGGATTGATGTTGATACATATTGCGATGCATTGTTGTTTGAAATGCATGACATTAAGAACCAGTTTGGAATTAAATTATTATCGAAACTATTTTTAAATAATCCACATCCGTTTAAACGCTTACTTCCATTTACTGCAGAGTTATAGAGCAAATAAAACGCATTGCAATCTCCAACTAACGTGAATCTTCTATTTCCATTAGAAACATAATTTGACTCCTGAATTTCATAGCCGCGATCAGTTGCCCAATGCCACTTTGACCATCCGCGTACAACATTTAAACCTGTTCCAGTTATTGTCCAATTTTTCTTAGGTTCTAAACTATTAAAAGGTAGTTGTAATTTATTTGGATCTTCAAAGTCATCGATATGGGTCATATTCTCGATAAGCCCAACCATTGCTGATTTTGCATAGGTTGAGTTATAAGAATTAGTACCGTCTGAAATTGTTTCATCTACCCGAATATACGGATGTTCAGCACGTGGGTTTTTGGCGCGATAAACACGCTTTACATCGTTTGTATCACGGAAAATAATGTCATAACCCAGTGATGCAAGCTTAGCCATTCCCGTAATACTGATTATGGATTCACTAATCGCAACTTTCGGTTTTAAGATCAGTTGTGTAGAGTTTGGAACACCTTTGATGCGGTATTTTTGATTAAAAGTACTTGGTGAGAATCCTGTCAATTCAATAATTTGAAATAACATGGCGTTGTGTGCTGAATAAAAGGTGATATGAACATCACCCTGGGCATCAATTGAAGCACTTGTGATTTGTGTTAAGTCAATACCGGTGACCAATGCTTTATCTAGCAAGCGAATCAAATCACCCCAGTTATTGCCAAGCGTCAAGCCATTTACATGACTGAAATACTGAACATCTACATCTGTCGCCATTAGCGAATACTCATAAAAAAGACCGCTTATAGCGGTCATATTTGATTTAAATTTTAAGCAATACGGTCAATATCACCACGTAACATGATCTGAAACTGGTCAGACAGCACAGTAGGTTCAGACTGTTTTACGGTACGAATCACCCATACCGGGAAAGTTGCAGCAATCGTATTGAAGCGTAGGACGTTGCCACTTACCCAGCCAGCACCCCAGCCTTCTTTTTTAACTATGAAATACGGCACACCTGTCACCGGGTTAATCGGTGCATAGTCCATATTAATTGTGCCAGTGCCAATCTGGCCGGAATACTCACCAACACATCTGAATGACTGTGCATCAGTAAATATTAATGCCCAACGTTCCTGAATAGCGCCCTTGTTTGTGACTTGAATTGGATAGAGCGCATCGTTGTAATTAGCTGAAATTGCACTTCCAGTTGCCTCATCCACCCAAACACTATTCCATGTTTGCTGCACGAACTTACGTGTATAACGGGCTTGCATATCACCAATGACCAGCGCAGACCCAACAATTGAATTCTCTACAGAATAATTATGAGTGACTGGTTTGGTAAAAGTGATCTGACCATTGATCTGCACATCCCGGATCAAACCCATATCTTGATAGCGATATTTAGCTTTTAGCGGCGCAACCAGAGCACCCAAGGCAAAATCACCATTTAGGGTGAATTTTCCGTAGTCATAATCAACGACATACATGTCATAAGAAACCTTGGTTCCTTCGCTATCCTCAAGTTCAAGATATGAGATGCGCTGGTCTGCCAGTGAATACGTCTGCCCAGCAATATAATCAGGCAACTCATAAAATTTGGTTGAGCTGATAATCCCAATATCCCCAACACGGAAAATCGGTACTCGGCCATCTAGCGGTAAACGTGTTGCAGATAAACCCAAGATTTCCGAATCTAGCGGAATATAGGTATAGGCAATGGCGTTATAGCGCACTGAGGAAGCATCAATCCACACCGGTACATTGATATAGGTTTTCCCTGCTTCATCATATTCAAGCAGCGGATCATACCAGTCGTTTGCTTCAATCTCGGCACGGTTGGCCAAGGTGATTTCGGTCTTGATATAAAAATAGATATTCACAAACCCAGTGTCATGATTGATAGAGCCATGTGCCCGGCTGGTTTCAATGATGCCATTCTCATCGGTAGTGAGTGTAAGTTGACCATATTCCAATGAGGCCACAACCACAGTTAAAGACTGCGGTCGAATTGGAATGATAGGTGTCCTAAAACTGATCCGGTTTAATGGCGGTAAATCGGTTGTTGTTGTGAGTGACTGTAAGCTTACAGTGTTATCGGCATTTGGAGTCCATGAGTCAATCTCAACATGACCGGTACCATACTGGATCACACCAGATGCGACCCCGCTATTATTTGATGGTTCCACATTGCGATACAGTGTTCCGGTACGATCAAGAAAAGTATCGGTACCTACCTTAAAACGTGCTGAACCTGTCAAAATCTGTTCATCAAAACCTGAGGATAAATCTAAACGCAATTTATCTCCGGTCACAATCTTAGAGCCTGAATTTAAGCCCGAGGTATCACGATACTTGACTGATACATCCACCGCCTGAAAGGCCTTTAAGGTAACTTCTTGTCCAGAGATGCTGGATGTTTGGGGTAAATAAAAACCCATAATGCCTCACTTACGCAGCAGCGTATGTAGCTGATAAAGTAAAAGTTGGAACAAGCAGTTTTTTAATCAAAATAGGAGTAACCTCAACTGCACCACTGGTGTAATTAATCGTTCCCTGAATTTCACCAGTATTAGTTACCAGATTGCCTATAGTGCTATTAATCGGCACATCAATTACCTGAGTAGTGCCATTGTGTTGACCTGTCTGATCAACAACTGGGATGGTGAGTTCTATACTGTTTGGCTGAATGGCTGCACCTGTTCCGATGGTGAAACTAAGCTTTTGATTACTATCTGGCGTAATTGCAGACTTGGTTTGTGTGAGTTGCTCACCAAAGTTATAAATCACCGTAAATTGGGTATTTTTCTGAGGCAGCTTGACCGGAATGATTTTACCAATGCCTGTGGTGTAGTTAATCTCACCTGTTGCATCACCAGTAAATTTGCCTTGTGCATTACTGACTGCAGTTTTAGCCACACCTTCTAGTGTCCAATTAACAGTTACCCCAGGAGCAATCCCTGTTTGCCCTAAATCAAAATCAAAGGCAGCCTTTTCTACGCTCAGGCCTGAGCGCACAAAAGTCACAATAGGTGTGCCCCAAAGAAGCAAAATTGGCGTATCCACATCAGGCAAAGCACCGGTTGTGAGTAACCATGACCCAGTTTCATAGTCAATTCGTCCAGAGCCAAATGAACTACTCGATCCTTTAAGCTGCCCCGATCCATCATCCTTTAATTCATAAAACTTGCCTTGCGACATGTATGAAATAGAAAGACTGCCAGGTGCTGGGATTGGAACCAAGACCCCAGTCCAGTTTAAGCTTTGATTGTTCTGGGTAACTGGTCTCGCTTCAGATTGGAAGTACTGGTTTGGCGAAGCTGCTGGCTTGAACGTGATACTTAATGTCGTTGCTCCTACGGTAGCTGCAGAGGTCCATTGAATCAAACCGCGTTGATAATCAATGGTACCAACCTGAGTGCCACTTGAATTTTTAAGCAGCCCACCCTGATCAGTTACAGGTTGGCCAAACAATGAAAAAGCTACACTTGAAGGCATTACTGATGAGCCAATATATAGATTTTGGCTTACCCCTATGATTATAGAAAAACTGGCAGTAATTGAGCCATTATTCCCCGACACTAAGATGGCGCTTTCACCTGCCGCGTTTACATCAACAATTG
Organism: Acinetobacter sp. BSP-28; assembly: GCF_044130285.1. NCBI lineage: Bacteria > Pseudomonadati > Pseudomonadota > Gammaproteobacteria > Moraxellales > Moraxellaceae > Acinetobacter > Acinetobacter sp. BSP-28. The sequence continues at coordinate 1,285 of NZ_JBIQOB010000043.1, read as the reverse complement.
GCGATTCAGTTTGAGCAGATGGAATAATCTGGCTAAAAATACTTTCTGCCTTAACTGTGTATTCACCCACTTGTGCATCTTCAGCCAAGCCAGTGGATGCATAGTACTCACCAGTATCAGCCACAATGGATTCACGGATAATCGTTTTTGATGCTTGTCCACCGTACCACTGACGTGCTGAAACTCCTACATAATCCATATCAAGTGGGTCATTAAACGTATAAGTGGCAATCTTGTATTCAACATATTTACCATCAATCACCGTGATTGCGGTACGGGTTTCCACCTTGGTTATACGTAGATATTGCTCATGCTGTAAAGGCTTACCTTCATCACTGATCAGCACGATAGTGTCACCTACTGAACTTTCAATTTCCTGAGGAAACATGGCGACTTGCAGTGACTTCATGCCTGTCCAGTGCGTATCCAGTGGTATGCCGGCAATCTGGCCGCCTTTAGCTAGGTAGTTTTCAACCCGGTTCTGTGCAGCTTGACGCTCATCCGTCCATGACTTTGTACTGAACAGCAATGCGGATACATTCGGATCTTTCGGATTCTCTGAGATAAAGACCGTCGCACCCATTAATTTATCAGTATCATTGGTAGTGACGGCCGGGAAGATCTTACGCATGGATACATCACCCATGGTTCGATCTAATTCAGATACATCATTGAACAGGTTATTACTCTGACCATCTACAATGACTTGGCCATTATATTTACCACCACCATCCGTATTGTCTGTTAAGCGCTCGGATTCATAGAGCACCAGGTCTTTGGTTTCAATTGGCATTGTCTAGCTCCGTAAAACGCATGGTGACGTTGTAATAATCATCTTCTGAGACAGTCGGGATGCCCTTTACCGGAGCAGCCTCTAAAGCTCCAGCTTCGTGGTTAAAAATCACATTGAACTGCCGCGCATCATGCGGCCATTCAAATTGCAGGCTGAATTCTTCTTGCAGTTCAGACCATGCCAGAATTTTTCTTAAATCCCGTCGATTGATCCACCCCATCCCTGTATCTGATGGCTTTAGCGTAATTGGTCGGCCTGACTTCTTTTTACCTTCCTGAACAATTAAGGTGCCATCAATCGCACGATCCTGTTTCTGCTCAATCGGCTTCCATTCAAATTCATCAGACCATAAAAAACCGTCCTCTAATGGGACGGCTTCTGATGTTGATATACGTATTAATCGCATCGTTAAGTGCCTTTTTTAAGCATTTCTAGTTCACTCAGGAAGTCATTGAAATTACCTTGATTTTCCTCAGCCACTGGTATGCTGAT
>NZ_JBIQOB010000042.1:0-7688 GCF_044130285.1 Acinetobacter sp. BSP-28 | reverse complement strand
GGAGGGAATAAGTGTGGGTATAATCATTTTGTAGTTACTTGTTTAAATAGACCATAATTTAAATTTTGATCAAACTAAATTAATCAATTTACTTTATTTTTATCTATTTAACATAATGGGCATTATACGAAATGCATTTTAAAAAGTTATTATTTATCAAATATTTAAACTCAAAAATCCAAAACCAAAAAGATCAAAAAACGCACGTTTTAACAACTCGTGTGTTTTTTAAGCAAATCTGTAATGTTTAGCCAATAAAATCGGCTAAAAAACGCTCAATTTTGGCATTTTTGTCCGGTTATCAAGATTCCAGAATATGAAATTATCCCCAATTTCTGCGGATAAACCTGGGACAGTTTTTAGCCGGTCTTGTACGTATATGCTCACAACAATTCCGGTCCTTTGCGGCTGTCCAGGTGCCTGGAATTTTTCTATAATGGATTCATCAGGAACAGGAAGTTCTACACAATAATAAGAACAACGATACGCACAAGGACTGTAAGGTACGACAGGAGTTATACCGAGCGAACCCATACGAAAAACCCCGGCAGGATGCCGGGGTTTTTTATTATCTAAACTTTTTAAATTAAGGTCGGATGAGCGTCTAGAATACGAATTAAAGTCGCTGCAGGGCCAGTCGGATAGCGACGGCCTTGTTCCCAGTTTTGTAGAGTTCTCGCGCTGATATGCAAACGTGCGGCAAACTCTGTCTGGGTTAAGCCAGTTTTCTCACGTACCTCTTTAATGTCAGGTAATTCAAGTTCTGTGACTCGACTGGCCTTTATCTCATTACGTTTGATGGCACCAGCTTCTTTAATTGAAGCAACCAGGTCATCAAATAAGTTGTTATCCATGAAATTGCTCCTTTACTAATTGACGTAGGATCGAGGTTTCTTTATCTGTCAGATTATCTTTCACAGATTTTGGATAAGCCACCAGGAAAAAGATCTGATCATCTTCTGTGACCCAATAATAGATCACACGGATACCGCCACTTTTGCCTTTATTACCCTGAGCACAACGTACTTTACGAATTCCACCACCATTCTTGATTAAGTCGCCCCTATCAGGCTGTACCAAGAGATCTTGCTGAAGCTGACGATACTCTTCATCACTCACAAGCTCTTTGATTTGCTTAGTAAAAATACTGGTTTCAATGAATAACATAGGTTTAAGTACGTCAGTGGCGTATAAGAATTTTAGCAGTTTTAGAACGAAAAAACGAGAGCTGTAGACTCTCGTTTCGGAGTTCTTCGTATAATGACTTTTGCTGTAGTTCAAAATTCTACAGATTAGACAATAACTATTATAGTTCTACTCTACCTCTAATCATCTTCTATCCAGCATCGCAATATATACATAGATGTCATATAGACACCTATGCACGTTCTCTGCTTGTATGAAATCGTTTTTTGTGGGTAACCCTGCCCGTTCATTCACGTACAGCTATTGCATTAACTGTACGTTATTAATTTCAACTCTGGGACTGAATTCAACGGATATGTTCAGGTTCACTGTAATAACCGCTGATGATGCCATTAACGCCAATATAAAATTTTTAAACTTGCTCATTCCTGAAATTTCCAATTTGTACTTGTAGAGTTATTACGGCTGAAAATGTATTTCTCTTTGCTGTGTAATATCGAACCCTACAGGGGGATGCTTCAAGAATGAGGAATTCTAAAAACGTTTAATACAACTGGAAACTGTGTAAATGGGTTTTCACAAGACACAAAAAACCGCCTGCACCAGCAAGCGGTTCATGTGACTTTATCGCAAAACAAAATCAGCGATCTGCAAGAGATCAGCGACTAAGCTAATCAATTGCAGGACGTAGAATACGAATGTATTCATACAATGCCCTCCATAGTTGGGGCATTGCTATCGGCCAACCGATAAGGTTTAATAAGAGTAACCTTTAAGGTGATTATCACCTTAAGATTCTCAACGACAGCAATGCGTTGGAAAACTGCTCCCTTTCGTCGTCGACCAAAATTTCGATTGGGGGCAGTGGCTTTTGTATCAGTAAACTTCGCTGCATTTAATCCATAAGTCATAAAAACGATGTCAAATAGACAACAACGAACAATTAAAGATCCCTTAATATCAACTACTTTGCAGGAAAATACGGGGTAGATCAATATTGACATTTAGTTAAAATTTTTTGACCTTGCATACTTTTCAAAATCAAAAAAAAAGCTTTTTTAAAGCTTTGCCGTAAACACTTACACCATAAGGCTTTTATTGATAAATCAATGAAATATGTTCTTATAGATAACATTGTGGATAACTTATTAAAGAGATAAATTCTATCCGGATTAAGTAATAATTTAGTTAGTATTGATTCTCACCGATCTTTTTCTCAGCTCACTAGGCCTCTGTCTAATCCAATACCGCACGTATAACACGTCCAAATAAGCTACGGCGTTTAGGTTCAGGTGTCTGTACCTGTTCACTCGCCCGATTCTCCGCCATTGCCGGAACAGGTGAATTAGGCTCTTCCATTACCGGATCTACTGCGTGATTACCATTTACTGAATCCGCTGACTGTTGAGGTTGTTTAGGAGCGCCAAGTAACAATTGAAGCGAATATATCTGCTCGTCTTTAGCCTGTAGCTGTTCTCGTTGGAACACTTCACGTTCCTGGGCTAATTCCAACTGTTTTTTGAGCATGTCTACCTGTTGTTTCAGAATGTCTACTTCTGCCGACTTTTGTACCGTTGAAGGCTGTAATTGGGTGACATTTTCGTTACTTCTCTGAGACGGTTCACCAAAGACACGAATAGCTTCAGCTAAGTCAATTTTTCCGTCGCTATTCTTGCTTAAATCGCCTTTGTTTATACGCTTGTAGATGCTTTGTCGGTTCATGCCATACAGTTTGGCAAGTTCGATAACAGATAGTGCTTTCATCGTTGTAATTGTCTTTGTCTACTTTGTAATGAGGTTACATGAAGGTGATATGTACCGCTATACAATCAGGTATGTTTAATATTATTAGCTAAACTATTTACCCGTGCTTCAATAGTTAAAAACATTGTCGTTGCAAACATTCCAGTAATGAAACAAACAACCATATATTTATAAAATAGCTTCTCTTTATGCTCATCAATTAAGGATTCTGTAACTTCAACATGATTAGCAATGAGATCTAGAATAATCCCACTCTTTAATCCTAAAAACGTTAGAATCCCAATAAGCCCTGATCCTAAAAGTATTCGCATATGATCTAAAATATGGTCATTCGAAGCTAAAAGTAGACGAGTAATAGAACCTATAAAGGCAGCTATAAAAGCCGGAATAGCGTAAACAAAAATATTGAAACTCATATTCAATGCAAAAAGTACATCCTCATGTAAAGTAAAAATTCCCTTAAATTGAGCTTGCCCCAAAGAAAAATAGATTCCCGCCAGAGAACCTATAAAACCATATAAAAGAATAGCTAAGACATAAAGACGCTGGCGTCGTTGTTTAGCTAACTCATATAGTTTTAAATCAGCCAAAGAAGGCTTATTTGAATTATTTAAGTCATCAACAGATGGAATATCCATAAGAAATCCTAAGAAAGAAAGGCTGTTATCTGATAAGGCTATTGTTACACCCCATTAAACCATCGAATGATAGTTATTCTTGAAACATTAAGTTGCTTAGCAATCTGTGTGTTGTTCATACCGCTAGCCTTCAATTGCATAGCTTGTTCACGCTTCACAGCATAAGTTTCACCTTTTGCTTTACCGCCCTTAGCCCCACGTTCCGCTTGTATAGCGCTGAAATCTCCGTAGCTAAACCGTTGCCAAACCCACTTTGCAATACTTTTAGCTGTCGCTTTAACTTCACTATACGGTAAAGGCTGCTCAAAACCGTTATTAATCGCTTCTATTTGCTCTCTGACGGCTCTTTCCCACTCATAGCTAGAGTTATAGTGTATATAGTCTCTAATCGCCTTATACGCCCAATGACGGCCTTTCTCGAACATTGTAACGTTACGTCCTAAGCCGACAACTTCCAGCTTTTTAGGAATACGTTTTGGAAGGTCTACGAAGTCCGCCAGGTAATCCAGTGAATAGGCCTGATCAGTCCAAACTGTTGTGCGCCATTGAGGATGAAGTGGGTTCTTGGTGATTAGGTGTGAATAGTTGAGATCTGCGCCCATTTTCAACGCGTAAGCATAGTAAACAGCTTGGGCATACTTGATTGCTTTGATGCTTGCAAACTCGCTTGTACAAAGAGGTATTTCGAGCTTGTAGCAATGATGGCAGCGACCATTATCCGAGTTCTGTGTTGTCCATAATGGTGCAGGAAGATTAGCATCAAACCATGACCAAGCCGCGTCCTCTTTGTCATCGTCAAAGACAAAGTAAATCGTCATCAAAGGGGGATTGATTTGGATATAAGGCTTTTTAACCGCAATGGATTTTGTGCGGATGAGCATGAAGCCAGGCTTTTCGTCCATGCAATATGGCTTATGAGGCAAGTTCTCGAATAGATCGAGTTGCTGCTGTACTGGTATTCCTGCCTTAAAATTAGTCAGCGCTGAGTGACTTTTTGTATTTTCCATGCTTTTAGCTATTGGCTAAATCCGCATGTGCCTGTAATATGGTTTTCAGACACAAAACGGATTAATCCCCTGATTGTTGTTTAAGGATACAAGCCCCGATTGATGACTTTCCGCCAAGTTAGAACATCATCGGGGCTTTTTCATTTCTGTAGTTTTAACATAATTAATCGTTCCCTGTAACTCCTTGTTTTTTGATTTTGCTTCTAATCTGCCTAAAGTTACATAGAAAGTGAGGGTTATTCTTCAGACAAGGATATTTCAAGAAAAACTTCACGCGATGCACACCGAATACATAGAGCTGGAGTCATTTTTCTAGGACTTCGCTCATTTTTATACTTGACCGAGTTAATGGACGCCCGAATTTTACTTTAACTTCTCTCGAACCTTTCTTTAATCAACTGATCATTTGTTTACTTAGATCAATATCTAATTAGATACAGCTTCATTTGTACAAAAGTACATTTGCGCAAATGCGTGTTTATATGAAAGTACTTTTATATAAATGTACTTTTGTGCGTTCGTATCTTTCTTTGTCTACTTGTCTATCTGTCCCTTTGTGTCTTTGTCTATCTGTATATTTAAATATATGGAGTAATAAGTTATTAGGCAGAGAGCTTATAAGAGGAATGGCTGTAGATACCGCTATATAAGCGTTTGATTAGGATAAACGAAAAAAAAGGGATGATTTTTTTCACCCCTTTTTTTACGAAATTGATTATTTTTTAAACTTGTTGCTTAGGTTTTTAAAATGGTCTTTTACCACCGTATTCAGCTCTGCATAACTTTCAACTAATGGGGATAATCTCCGTTTATTGCGGTTGCTGTCGTAGTACTCTTGCTGTTCCAGTCCATAGGGTTTAACGAAAGCATAGCTCGCATATTGCTTAAGGGTTAAATGACGTTTGAGCTTAGTGAACTTAAATGATTTTGCCCTACTTATTATTACCTTTGCCAATGTTCCAACTGTAGCCCCATGTAATTCTGTTTCTTTAAAATTTATTTCGAATCGAACACGGTGCTGATCTTCAGGTAATACTTTTCCTCCGTCATCAGTCTGCTTGAGATACCCGTGATAGTAGATTGAGTCCTCTCTGTCATTTATACCAATGTTGCTATTGCTGCCCTTATCACAACCGCCATGTTGGATAATCTGCAAAAACTTACTGTGAAGGAGAGGTGCCTGTTTTTTATGTTTGTCTTTTTCGCTGAGCTTCACAAACCGTACATGCTTCTTTTCTTTTCCAAACAGACGAATATTATGCGCGTTCTCACGAAGCAATACCGACTTAAACAGAGCTATTAACAAGTCATCACGTGCGTTGTAGAAGTCTAATGCCAACTCCATTTGGGTTACTTTGAGACGGTTTACATCGTAGTCTTTAATATAATGTCTTAGCGGATCTAAACGGGCCTTTAAATCCTTGAGATTTATCACGTCATATAGGTGGACCGTAAATCGTGTGCTCATCTCACTTTGCTGATTATGCGGTCTGATATAGCTTGCTTTTTTCGTGTGCTGGGTAAGGTATTTCTTAATATCGCTATACCTTTGGGGTTCATCTGTTTCGAACTCCACATGCAAAAAATCAATGCAAGGCTTAATTTTCACCTCCATTAATTTAAAGTCATAAGAGGCAACATTCCCCCATATCCATTGATCAAATAAGGTCTGCTTTCTCTCGTTTTCATAGTGATTGAAACGCTTTCTGAGAAACTCTATATCTGCTGAATGACCTACTAGATTTGCGGTAGGCTTAAAGTAAGTGCTCATTGTCCGCCACCAATGAATAGAAATGATTAGTGAGCGGTGACTTATCTTCATCCAACCACTCACAGTTCAATCAAACTCAACTATATTGTTGTAATAGGATTACCAATCTAAGAGAATAATAGAGAACTAGATTTTGCTTGAGAGCGTTTATTATCCGGCATGTAATTAATATCTACTTCACGAATGGCTGCCAACTGCTGCTCAAGGAATTCTTTTGCTTGTTCAAGAGTTAAGGCAATCACACAAAATGGCTTATAAAGCTCAATCTGAATTTCTTTGTGAGATGGAGACTCATCTGTAGAAATTTCATAGACCGAAGCTCCATACCATTCATGACCAAACTCTTCACATGTCTCGGGTTGTATTTTTCTTTTAAGCTCCAAATATTGGCCAAGCTCAGCTAATGTAAATTTGGGTGTTAGTGTCTGCATTAGGCAATACTCTATAAAAAGGTACCCTTTTATTTTAGTCAGCTCTGACTTATTTCTTTCTCTTTCTGTATTACTTGATCAAATTACATTCAAAATTTGCTAGATTTTGTTCTGTTTTGTGACGCGATAAACTGTAGCTATTCCGCAACCTACAGCTTTGGCGATTTCTTCTTTTGTCATGTTTCCAGCTGCCAGCAACTGCTTAATACGCTCATGCTTAGCTGTGTTGGCTTTCTTTCCTGTTGGCTTGTAACCGGAACGTTCTAATCCTTGTTTGATGCGTTCTCTCCTCTTGTCGTTGTCTAACTTTGCCATAGTTGCAAGTAGGTCAATCAACATTGCGTTAATGACGTTCAGTATCTCTCCTGTCATGCCACTATTGACTACATGAGTCGTTGGTAGATCCGCAACTACCAAGCGCAATCCCTTGCTCTTGATTTGTTGCTTAAGAACTTCAAAGTCGGCTTGTTCTAATCGCGATAATCTGTCGACCGATTCCACAAGCAGAATGTCACCTTGCTTTGAATCGTTTAGAAGTCTAGTGAGGATAGGTCGATTCAGCTTTGTTCCACTTTCGTTCTCGATGTATTCAACATATTCAGCGCTATAGCTTTTGCTGAACTCGATCAAGTCACTGAGCGCTCTTTCAGCGTCTTGCTCTTTCGTTGATGCACGAACATAAATGCGAACTGCCATAATCGACCACCTATCAAAAAGACTTAAAAAACCAAGTACAGTGATAATACTATCATTTAATAATATTTTATAGTTTATTGACAGGTTTTTTATCATTTAACTTTTTTATTATTTATGTATAGTTTAATGATAGGTTGTTTAGATACTAAATGCGTTAATGAAAACTAATAAAATCCGTGAAACATTGCTCAAGTATTAGGCGTGGAACGCGACAAATCATTAAAAAAGTCCAGAA
>NZ_JBIQOB010000041.1:0-7846 GCF_044130285.1 Acinetobacter sp. BSP-28 | reverse complement strand
TCTGAATGATCTTTATCTTTTAGAAATTGTTTGATTGGTTCGGCATGTGTAGCCCAAGTATCGAAATACTTCATTTGGATCTGGCGGACTTCAATTTCATTCACAGTGATAGATCGGTTCGTTGCTAAGAAAAAATCATTCATGATTACACCACCTTCGCAAATGGCAAAGAGGGCTGCAATTCACTTTCTAATTGCGCTATCTCATCATCAAGCGGATGCTTTTCTTGCTTCCATGCATTCATATCTCTGGCTGAGCAACTGACTTGCTGCTTTCGGTTGTTGCGATAACCAACAATGTGGTTGTATCTGGCCCATTTAGACTGAAAGGCTTGGGTTAATTGGTTTGCCATCCACTCAAATGCATTAATGAATGCCTCTTTGATGGCGTCTGCCTTTTCACCATTAAAGCCCATGACCAGAAACATGAAGCCACGCTCTGTCATTCGGTAAAATCCGGTATTTCTTTTTGTATTTCCTATCTGCTTGTTTTCTAAGGTAAACGCAAAATTGCGCTCACGAAATTGTAAAGAACACTTCATATTTTTAATTGCTCGAAGCACATCCGAATGTCTTTTCCCGAATGCCTCCGCTACAGCATAGCTTGTTGTTTTTGGCTCACCATCATCGCTTGATACCATGGCTCGTAAATTTAGTGTTGTCATCATGTTCATAAGATTTCCTCTTATATAACCATGTTAAAAAAGAAACTGGCAGGCACATTGAACATGGAAACGTGCTTTTCGAACCGTCGCCCTAGCCAGTGGTTTGCCTGAAAACAGGCATAAAAAAACCACCCCATAAGGACGGTTTAATTAAGTGGTGGGAAAAATCCCTTTCGTTTTCATTAATCGCTTAATGCAAATGAAAAGAATCTAAAAAACAGGCACAAAAAAAGACGCATATGCGCCTATGGAGTTCTTGTGCCTGTGTTGGTTAAGCCTTAGGAATCGTTACAACATGGCCATAAAGACCTAGTGTTTCATCACTGCCTTTGCCTACATCTGATAAAGCCTGACCTGAAATTTCATATTGACCAAGGTCTTCATGAATGAGAGGGAATGTTGTTTCAGGTGATTTTTTTGTACGCCATAAACGTACCGCCATGCTGTCACCGGTAGCGGTATTAATCCCTTTAAAGAATAGCTCGTATTCTTTATTGAAATCACTGGCAATGGTGGTATGGCTTACAGCACCTGTGGTGTATGAAGCTGTAACAGGTTCAGCAATCGCTTCTTTAAAAATCACGGTACCAAACACTGAATCTAAATCATATTTAGAAGTCTCAATAGTAGTAGCACCCGACTTAAATGAAACTTGCGTCAAGCTATAACCATCCAGTTTGATTTCTTCACCCACCTTCACAGTGCCTAGCGCTTGATCGGTGACGGTATCACTGGCTACATCAGATTTCATGCCTGACAGGATGTATTGCAGGTTGTCTTCGTCAACTTCTTCCAATTGGCCTGAGAAATTCACGCCAGTTGTTTTGGTGAGTACAAAGTCGGTAGTACGCTGACCTGAAGTGCTTTCCTGATGCTCCACTTGATCAGTGGTTATTTCAAGCTCAAATTCAGGCACGTTACCAATATGACGCATAGCGCCTGCCACACCATTAGCAATTTCAGATAAGTAGAATTTACCCTGAAGGGAAATATATTGTTTAGCCATTACTTTTCATCCTCTGCAGTTTTCTTGGCTGTAACGGCTTTGGGTTCAAGCATTTCCTGAATCACACCATCTGCCAGTAATTTTTTGATTTGAGCATCATTCAGCCCACCAACGACATCGCCCTTTTGAAAACGTCCGACAGGTTGCTGGGCTTTATATTGTTTTGCCATGACTGGCTCCTAAATGAATAATGATGATTCGAATACCATCGTGATATAGACACAAGTTGATGAAAAATCTTCACTGATCCGCACCAAAGATAGTGGGCGTGTGCTTGATTCTGGTCGCCATCCACTTAAAAGCGGAATAACCTTGGCAACCAACTCACCTGCCTTATCAATTGCCTTGGACCCATCTGATAATTGTGAAGCCGCATGCCGCTCAACAATAGTGATATCCCATTCTTGCTTCAGTGCATTGATGCTTCCTCTACCCGCCTCATCAGCCTTTCGAATACGCAAATAGTTCACATGAACACACGGGGTAATTTGGGATAGTTCTGATGTGCTCCCAATATTGATCGGGGTGTAAATTTTCTTGAACTCAGCAATTTCTTCCAGTTTTTTCGCAATTTCAGCTCTTACAGCAAAAAAATTACTCATCAAATACCACCCCTTCAATAGAGTTCAAAATACTTTGCTCCTCATCCTCAGTAATACCAAGCCAAGGACGACGTGTTATTTTGACCGTATAAGCTTTACCCATTGTTTCCTGCATAAAGTTAGAGCGGCTACGCCTCACAAAACGGTTACCAACCTCACCAGTACGCAAGTTCTGACGAAAGAATGTTTTTCGCGTTCTTGCTTCATGTTTGATTTCACCACCGAAGTGATGAATTGCTCCATACTCAACATCAGTACCAATTTCCACACCATCAGCAAGGACGTTGTGAGTAATGGAATTCATTAATCGCGATGTATCACGCAAGGTGGTACCACCCTCACGCATTACCCGCACAGATAGAGGCCACTTACCTTCTAAACCTTCACCACCAATCCAGCGCGATCGAATACCTTCGGTGACAATGTTGCCAATATCCTCGAATAATTCACTCTTGCGTTGTTCAAAATCAGAAAGGTTTTTAAGAATTGTCAAAATTGGAGAGTCGCCATCTACATCAATTGAAATTGCCACACCACTCATAAATACCTCACTTCATGCCTGGCATCTTATTTAGTGTGTCATCACCAAACACACCACCAGTGTATGAAGTACCGATTGGTACAGTAGATGGTTTGTTTTTGGGTTGGTCATCCACGATCTGGTTAGTTTCAGGCAACAGGATCTGCAAATGTGCTTTGTTGTCAGCCACACGCTTTAAGAATGCGATTGCATCCTCATAACGCTTTCGAACTTCTTCAGTTGGTTGCTGAAAATAAAGCCGATAGCGCGCAATATCACACGCCATACGCTTTAAATTACTAGGCACATTAGGAAGCGGTAAAGGATAACGACCACCGATATGACCGTTAATTTCTTCCGTTGCATCCTGGATTGCGTCAGTTACTGAGGATTGAGAAGGAAGCATCGTTTTCAGATTTTCAATCTCACCACCAAATCGTGCGACCAAATCCGATTCAGTCGCGTACATAGATCACCTACTTTGTTTCGTCTGCAGGTTTGTCGCCTGTTTTAGGCTTTGCTGTAGGCTTCACCTTTTCAAGTTCAGCAACCTTGGCTTTAAGCTCGGCGTTTTCCTTTTCAAGCTCAGCCAAACGTACGGCGGTACCATCCACCTTAGGCTCTGCTGGCTCACGATATTCTGTGATAGCCCCAGATGCTAAAAGGGCCTGAAGTTTTTCATCTTCAAGCCCTTTAATTTCATCACCTGGCATAAAGTGACCGATGGATTGTTTTGCAATATATTTTGGCATTTAAAGCCTCCTTATAGTGTGATAAAGCCAGTACCACCGACTACACCGTTTTTGTTAGAAGGCACGACCAATGGAGCTGATTCTGTCATCAATTGAATACCGCTTGGGTCTTCACAGTACCATTGGCGATCAAAGTACTGCTGAGCAACACCATTAGCCAGCATGTTTTTGATCTTACAATGAGCTACTGAGCCATTGGTATCAGAGATCAGTGAGAAGTAATCCTTAGGAATAAAGCGCTTTACCTGACCTTTATTACGGTAGGTCGCGTCATACACCCAGAATTCAACTCCATCAAAAGTACCTTTGAAGGTCGCTGTTTCTTTCACACCAAAGCTTGGGGTAACTGGAACAGAGATACCTGCATACGGCGTGATGAACTCTTTCTTGAATTCTTCGTTATTCCATAACGCAGACCAAACCAGACCTGACATAATTGATTTTTTGGCTTCACCACCATCTGCAGCTAATTGACGTTCAAGCATGGTGCGAATATCCGTTACCGGTTTAGCACCCACTTCGTTCCATTTGATCAACGGCGTATATGTCAGAGATGGGTCACGACGGTAATCCACCAGGTTGTATTCATAGTCATCTGAATGAAGCACATATTTGCCATTTTTCAGCAGATCAATGGCCATCATCAAGACTGAGTTATCAATCGCATCATGATTACGCTTCATTACTGAGATCTGAGCAATAATCATTTGCTCTTGCTCAGACAGTCGCTGGTTGCCTGTTGAAATAATGCCTGCTGTACGTAAACGCTCAAGCAATGCAATTTCAAATGTTTCTGCCGGAGTGACCTGATTTTTTGGCTTGTAGTAGGCCGGCTTCACATGACGCACTTCACCAGATTGAGTAGTATCAAATGGCTTACCAGGTTGCTGTGGTGAAACCAATGGTGCCAGATCATGTTCAGCTGACAATTCAGCCAATGGCACATCATCACGCGTGAACAGTGGTCGATTTGGAAATAATTGATCCAAAAGCCAAGTATCCATCGGACGATAGTTTGAGTGGATCAGTGCAAGCTCACCCACATCAAGCAGTTCAAGTGGAGTACCTTCAATATTAAAAGACTGTGGCATGTTGTTTACACCTTCGAAAGTTCAATTTTGTTTTTAGTTGCTTTGGCACGTGCTGCATCATATTTAGCAGCTTCCAGTACAGTTCCGTTTAACGACACCGCTTCAACGTTAAATACGCCACCGTAATACACTGGGATTTCAATGCCATCAGCTGCTTTAATCGTAGCTTCTGCAGCTGAAACATCCTGACCACAGATCACATCCCATGTGGATTCATCTGCTGCATGAGTCAGTACATTGCCAGCGGAGAGCGTCAAAAGATCACCATATTTATAGGCGGTGGCAGTTGTCACCTTGGCATTGGCCCGGCGCAACTTTTCATTATCTAAAATCAGTCGTTTCGAGGTGACTGAGATAGGTGGTACATAGTGAGTAGCCATGGATTATTTCCCCTTATTTTGCTCTGCGAACGCTTGCGCACCTGATGTGAATTTGTGAGTGTCATTGTGGTTTGACTGACCACCTTGTCCACCAGTTGCCTGATGATTAAATAAGTGGGCAAATGCTGGATTAACACTTGGTGCTGGTTGTTGTTGCTGTCCAGCTGGCGGTTGTTGGCTGCCTGCCGAGAATTGGCGAAGCTGTTTTGCAGCAAATGTGAACATGGAATCATCCATATTGGTATAAGCAGTTTTATCGTCAGCGCTAAACTGTGTTTTAAGTTCAGTTTCTAAAGCTGCAATTTCATCAGTACGTTTTTGTGCCTTAAATTGCTTAAGTTCAGCTAAGGCATTATCACGCTCTGTTTCAGCCTGCTTTTGCGCAGCCTGAGCTTTTTCTAATTCGGTCACGTCTGTGTCCTCTTTGGTTGGGTTTGGATTGGTTTTGCCAGAGAAGGCTTTAATTGATGTGTTACGATCCGCACCTGTTGAACAGATCGTAAATTCACGAATACGGTTATTACGGAACACGGCGATAGGTCCAGTAAATGACTGACCATTGACCACGACGGTCTGGCCTGTATTTACTTCTTCAACCGAACCCGGATCAATGAACATTGACATTTGAAACGGAAACTCATCATCAGAATCCTGGACAATTTCTTTGGCCCGTTCATTGGTCAAGAAGTGCCCTTCAACATCAATCTTTCCATTAGTATCGACTTTCTTAACCACGCCAATACGGTTAGAACCGAAGTGCTCTTCCAGTAGTGCTGTAGGAGAATCAATCTCGATACCATCAAGATCAAAGACCACACCGGTACGGCCCCAATACCAATGACCATCTACACGCCCACCGCTATACGCTGTCCCTTTAAAGGTTCGCTTTTTACCTTCTTCTGCCTTTGGTACCTCAATTGCCGCAGCATTGAATAGGTACTTCAGCCGCTCCTCATTTAGCTCAGGCATTTTTCATGCTCCAATAAAAAAACCCACTCGATTGAGTGGGTTTTTATTAAATAAAATATTAGAAACTAATGTTCTTCCATTCTTTAGGTTTCTGCTGATTTAAGAAATTGCGGTCATTCACACGTGGTACTGTTTCACCCCAATTTCCTCGATTATTGATTATTGATTTAAACTCTGGATTTGCTTGATTGAAGTCCACAACCTGTTGATCTTTGGCAGCGAACCAAGTTTTATCAGGGCTAGGATCTTTATTCGTTACCACATTATTTTTATCTTTTCCTGCAAAATCTAAATAGTGTGTTGTCTTTTTAATAATGTATTTCACACCAAAAGCATTTGAATTATCAGGTAAATGCCCTGTATCACTCGCCTTACGAGTGTTTACACCCTTATGCTCAGTTGTAGAAACAAATTCAGGTACGCCATTTTTCATCCAAACAATCGCATGTTCCCATTCATGGCGATGCCCACCTAAATAACCATCATCTTTGACTGCATAGAGGCCAAATACTCGTGCTTTATATGCTGGATTGTTTGTAGATTCTATTTCATTGTAAATAATATATGCTTTATTCAGCTGATTAGCATACCCGCAATGTCCATTCTTAGCACCCCCAGTACTAATTCCATGATTGGGTTTTAGAGAATTGCGTTCTGTGTCATACCATACCGGTGATGAAGCCAAACAACCATCAGTTCCAAAAGCAAAAACAATACGCCCCTTTTCTAAGTCTTTTGGTGGAGAAGGTTTATTATTTTCGTTTATTGTTAAGCAAGCCGCTTCATCAGCCGGGCAAAGATGTTTAGGCCAATTTTCAGCTAAAGCCGGTAAAGAAGCTAGTGAACCGATGGTTAATAAAGGAAATAATATTACTTTTTGCATAATAATTTCATCTGATAATTCTAGTGAATATTAAAAGTAAAATATATAAAGGAGAAAATGAATCCCTATATTTAGGTATATTCTCTTGAATCATTCGAATAGTATTAAATGGAGTTTTACTAACTCATCAATACTTTCAGCGTATAAACCATCTTGTTATTCAATGTCTCAATCGAAGCTACCTGAAACGACAATCCAATTTCAAATAAAACACCCTGCCCGGCATTAAGCTTTTCAAGATCAATACCAAGACCTTTTGCATTCTCAATTCGGATCACGACATCACTAGCACCCTCAGCCATAAGCAACGGCGCGTTAAACTGGACTGTCTGCCCAACCTGATAAGCCGCTACCTGTTGAAGTGTTGCAACACCCACCACTGTTGAAGCCGTATTACTTGCCACAGCCTGAATAGCTGCCATGTCGGCACTCAGCCAGCGCTTGAGTACATCATCAGCCAGAGAGCCTGTAGTGGAGTTTAAATAGTTGGTCAGTGCGGCATCATTTCCCTGTACATAATCCAGGAAAGTACGAATCGCACTTGGCCGAATACTTGGATCGAGTGGAATCACTGTATTGGCTACCGTGTCGAATAGGTCTCGGGTCTTATCATTCATCGGAGCAAATAGACTGGTGAGCTTTTTCGATGCAATCCATTCAGCTTTAATGATTTCCTTCTGCTCGAGGAGATATTCCTTGTCCAAAGATGAAGCACTGATCTTTTTATCAACCAGCGATTCAAGCTCACCGAATTGCAGCGGATGAGAACTCCAATCCAAAGCCTCAGCTACTTCTGGCAACTGATCATCAGGAGTAATGCCGTATTTCAATGCCTGCTTCTCGGTTAAGGCAATCACGGTGCACCGGCAACGGAATCCCAGCGGCGGGTAATGTGTCAGCCAAAACGGATGATCAATCGGTAAGACAATTCGATTCAAAGCTAAATGTGCAGGACGTACACGACTATCATTGATAGCCG
>NZ_JBIQOB010000040.1:0-9797 GCF_044130285.1 Acinetobacter sp. BSP-28 | reverse complement strand
TCAGAAAGCTTCTTTGAATTGATGTATTTCATCCGCAGATTATGCACGAATGCTAAGAAAATTAGAGTGAAAATATCAATCAAAAAGGTGGTCATTTTTTGATTTATGAAAGAGATCTAGTATTTGCACTCTTTCAGATTGCTATTACTTATTTTTTTAATGAAGTATTTTCTCAAACAATTTTTTTTATTGTACTAATGACAGTAATAACATTTTTTTCTTATAAAACTGGCAAGAAAATTTATTTATTATTTATATTTATCATAATTTTAAATTTTGCATATGCTATTTATACTTATCAAAAAATAAGCCCGAATATTCATTTGAATAGCCATGCATTGAAATTAGGTGAATATACAATACAAAAGTGGAATCATGGGGCAGGTCATAATTCAGTTCGGTATGGTTTAAATTTATTGAATAATAATGAAATACTGCATTTAAATTGCTCATTGTTAGAGCAGTATTGTCCTTTTTACAATGATATCGGGGCTAAAATTGAAATTAAATATTTAAAAATCAACAATGAAAACTATAGTTACTATATGAAGTATGGAAGTCAAATTTATGATAAATCATATTTTTATAATAAGTATAAGTATGAAAAAACTAAACAAATTTTGTTTATTAGCTTTTATTTAACATTCAATTTATTTTTTATAGCTTTCTTTTTATGGCGAAAAACCAGAGATTTAAAGACTTCTAAGCCTGTATAGGATTCTTTATATAGTAATAATATTTGATTAATAATAAGGCTATGACCTTTTGTGTTGCATGTATGGAACAGCTTAAAGTTATGTTTCACCCAGTTTGATTAATCTAAATCGAAATATCTTAAGTAGATCATTTCTGATGGAGAGAAAAAATTCTCTAAATTTAAAAAAATATTTGCTTATTTTTTAGAATAAAACCGTATGAATTGTCCAATAACTGTCCATTTGATTGCAGATTTGTGAAAAAGCACTTAACAGAATGTTAAAAACGCGTATAATGCACCACATCAAGACGTCGCGCTCATAGCTCAGCTGGATAGAGCACTTGGCTACGAACTAAGGGGTCGGGAGTTCGAATCTCTCTGAGCGCACCAACTTGATCAAGATTGAAAAAACCGCATTTAATGCGGTTTTTTTGTGCCTAGAATAAATTAAATCTGTTAAAAAACTATTTCAATTTCTGCTTAATCTTTAATGCCAATACGGTATTGCCACCAATTGCCGGTAACATGTCGTGATAAGGCATACTTCGCATCGCCCGAAGCATGAAAGGGGCTTTGTCATGAATTTTCATGGCACTGGTGACCTTTAATAAGGTACCTGTACCTTGCGGAATCAGCTGCATCCCACCTTTAATAAACTGCAAATCACCACCGACTGCCTGAAACTCATTTTCTAGATTGTTGGGATAGTCAAAGCGCAGCTTAAAATCAAATGGAATATTGATCACGCCCAATCCGACTGAAATTTTATAGTCTGCATCAAAGGTATTGGGATCAATTTTCTTTATGTCGATATTTTTAATCTGGCGCGGAAAAAGTTCCTGATAGGCAGGAACACTCAGCCAGTGCTGCATGTGTTGCGGTTTTTTGGCAAAATATTGATAGCTGCTACTAAAACGCAAGCTTTCCAAGCCGTGCGAATAAGGCACTTTATTGGATGGCAAAATGAACGAGACGGGTTCTTGCGAGAATTGGCTTAGCGCTGCAA
This sequence comes from Acinetobacter sp. BSP-28, assembly GCF_044130285.1. NCBI lineage: Bacteria > Pseudomonadati > Pseudomonadota > Gammaproteobacteria > Moraxellales > Moraxellaceae > Acinetobacter > Acinetobacter sp. BSP-28. Next base: position 8,094 of record NZ_JBIQOB010000040.1, on the reverse strand, counting down.
TTTTTTGAACCTGGCTCGAGCTTAATGCTGTTTCAGGTAATTCTCCGACTTTTAATGTTTCTGTAGTTACGTTTTTAAAGCGTTGTTGTAAGGCTTCGAGTAGAAAAGCGTTCGTGCCTGAGGGAATACCGAGTTTGGCCTCTGGAAGGGCATTCAAAATGGTACTGAATAAAAAGCCCTTGGGATGGTTTAAGTCGCCCCATTGGGTAATGGTAATTAAAGTTTTATTATTGCCTAAATCAAACCATTCAATTTTTCCTGCGCCGTAAGGGATTGGTGCATCCAGCACAATGGTGGAAATACTGTTGGCAGTTAAATGATGCTGCATCAGCACATTTTCTTTAAAGTTTAAAATTGGAATGGGGGTGGGGATAGACACCTGATATTTCATCTGGGTAACGTTGCCTTGTTGCTCCACCACCTTTGCAGATTTTAAGGTCGGAAATAGTCCACTATACCCGCTATAGTGGCTTAAAAGCCGTGCTACGTTTTGGCTGTTAGTGGGTACAACGACTGCACCGGTATAAAACTTGCCTGTCATACTTTGTGAATTTTTAAAGGTCGGCAAAGTAATTACCTGTGCAGGATGGGCATAAATCAAAATGCGGTTTGCAGTTAAATCTGCCAGTGGTTGAGCCTTGCCTTGAAATACACTTAAGCTACTGGGAATCTGTTCTTTCCATGGAATAATCTTCGCTGAGGCCTGTGTGCCGATCAGGCAACAGAGCATCAGCAAACAGCATTTATTTTTATTGTTGGGCATGTCACATCCTGTTTATGCTTTTTATGGGTGTATGCGGATGTTTTAATCAATTCCCCCACAATTGTGAAGCAAACTTATGTAATTTTGGTTGTAATGGGGCAAGTAAAAACGATAAGGAAAAAGCCCAATCTGGTGTAATATCTAGCACAATTGTTCGAATAATTTGATGATGCATTATGTCAGAAACCAAGCCTGCTGTATCGGTACGTTATTTCTTGAACCTGGAAGAATCGCAAGACGGTTTTGCCCTTGCGACTTTTGGTAAAAAGCAGATTACCCGTTTTATTACGCCATTGGTGAGTATCGCGATTATTATCTGGGGGTTTTACCTCGGCTTTAATGGCGTGGGTCGCTATTATGTTGCGCTTGGTGCTTTCTTTTTAATTTTGCAATTGATTATGCGTTACTGGTTTTTACCGATGATGTTCAAACGCCAATTTGTGAAATATCAGTTTGGTAAAAGTGAACAGGGCATAGAGTTGTTTCAAGATCATGCCGAAATTTATGCCAATGGCCGTAAACAGATTTTTAACTATAGCGAAGTGCAAAACTTTGCTGTGGGCAAGCTGACTTATATGATTGAATTGAAAAATCGTACCGTGGTGATTGTACCGAAACGTGCCTTTGAGCAATCGGCCGATCAAACTGTATTTGAAAATACATTTAAAAAGTAAGCTTTAAATAACGTAAAAGTGAATAAAAGGGAAGATCATGAGTACACGTCCATCTAAAATTGTCTGTGTCGGTCGAAGCTATGCAGACCATGCCAAAGAATTAGGCAATGCCATTCCTGATCGTCCAGTTTTATTCATCAAGCCGCCAAGCAGTTTAGCGAGTTTAGAGCAGGGCATTTCATGGAACCCGGTCTGGGGTAATTGCCATTACGAATGTGAGTTGAGCTTACGCATTGACCATACCTTAAAAGCAGAAACCGATCCTGCCAAAGTATTACAGGCTGTGGGTGCGGTGACTTTAGGTCTGGACTTAACCCTGCGTGATTTACAGGATGACTTGAAAAAGAAAGGTCAGCCTTGGGAACGTGCCAAAGCCTTTGACGGTTCATGTGTCTTGGCAGACTGGGTGGACGTTGCTGAAATTAAAGACTGGAAAGATGTCCATTATACTTTTCACGTCAATGATGAGCTGCGTCAAAAAGGCGATACGTCTTTGCTGATTTTTGATATTGCGACCTTACTTGCTGATATCAGCCAGGTGTTTACTTTAGAGCCGGGTGATGTGGTGATGACGGGTACACCTGCTGGTGTGGCTGCCTTGCAATCAGGTGATCAATTGAAAATGACGTTGCAAGGTCAAACTCAGGAGTTTGTCTGGACTACTTTTGTGAAATAAGTTTTGCAACTTCTGAAAAGGCTGCCTGTGAGCAGCCTTTTTTATGACAAATTATTCTTGATATTGAGAATCAACGGGAGGTTCATTCGGCTGTAAAGGGCCAGTGTTTTTCCACTCATCATAGCTGTCCGCCATGTGTTGAGAATCTGCATCACCGAGAGCGCCTGCTTTGACATACCACTGTCTAGCCATTTCTCCATCACGGACATCATAGTGATAATAATGCGCCATTTTCATGGCAGCATCGGCATCTTTCCCCTTTTCTGCGGCGTAAGTTAAATATTCTGTTGCCTTTTCATTGCTTGAGTGTTCAATCTCACTAAAATAATGTTGATTACCAAGGGCTTTAATGGCTAACACATTATTTTGCTTTGCCGCTTTTTCATACCAGATTTGAGCTTGGTACGGGTCTTTGATTAAGCCTTTACCTGTATCGTACATCCAGCCTACAGCGTATTGTGCACTGGGATCATGGGTTTGTTTTGCTGTTTCCAATACCCAGTGTGCCAGAAAAATATTGCCTTCATTTTGCATGTCATGAATGACTTTGGCAGCTGCTTCATTGCCATTGTGGGCTTGGCCCATCAGCCAGGAAAAGGCCTGAGTATTGGCCTGTTGAGCAGCTTTGCTATACCAGTTGACACTTTCCTGAACGTTCTTTTCAGTCCCTGTTCCTGCAAAATAGAAGTCAGCCACTTTCATTTGTGCAATAGCATCGCCTTTTTCTGCAGAGCTTAAAGCAGCTTTGAATGCGCGTTGTTCGGGTGAGCTACATGCAGTGAGTAAACTCAGAGCTACGCACAGGCTGAGGATGGTATTTTTATAATCGTTTTTCATGAGGATGGCTAATTTTTGAGTTGTGAATTTATCATACAAAACCCAATGTTGTAGTCAATAATAAACTGATTTTAAATTAATTTTTATTTATAAGTGATGGTTGGATTTCCTGAATTGATCAGGTGTGCATAGCATCCAGCGTTTAAACATATTAATAAAGGCAGAGGCATTGGCATAACCTAAATCAAAGGCAATACTTTCCACTTTTTTGCCTTCATTTAACATCGACATGGCTTTCATGACTTTTAAACGCTGTCGCCATTCGTTTAAAGACATTGCCAATTCTTTTTGACAGCAGCGGGCAAGGGTGCGTTCAGTCATATTGTGGCGTTGTGCCAGGCTTTCTAAAGTGCTGTTATCCGCAGGATGCTGATGTAAATAATCCAGAATCTCTTTTAAATGGGAATGTTCTGAATGCGGGAGATAACTGCCGACCAGTTTTGCCTGTTTCAACTGATCGAGCAGTACCTGTAATAAACGCAAATGTTCAGCTGAATCCTGATGATCCGGATGCTGTTTTAAATGCAGCAATAAGGCTGATACCAAAGCTGAGGTAAGTAAGATGCCCGCTTGAGTCGGCATTTGTTCACACAAACTTTCATGGATATACAAGGTGGCATGTGAAACAGCGGTGCGGTTTAAGCCACTATGTTTCATGTGGGGTGGTAACCAGATACCGTAAGGCGGAGGAGTAATGTAATCCACCTGATCAATATTGACTTCCATTACGCCATTAAAGGCATAGATAAATTCTCCCCAGGCATGTCCATGTGCCGGATAGACAGACAATGCAGGATCATCACGAAAGCTGATCCACAGCGGTCGGGAAATTTGGTCATTGGTTGGTAGCTGTTTTAGTGTAGCGGCATGGCTTTTGTATTTTGCGGGCATGGTCTAAATTGCCTGAATAAGAAGATATCTTGTCTGTTTTAAATTATATATTTTATTTCAGACAGAATTATAGTGGGCGTTCAAGAGCTAATTGAGTAAATGTAGTGGAGCAGCGTAAGGCGCTTGATGTTCAGGCATCGGGTTTGATGATTGTGTTGTGCATGATTTGGGGGATTCAGCAGGTCGTGCTGAAACTGGCTGCTGCCGATATTGAACCTATCATGCAGATTGCCATTCGTTCAGGTTTATCTGCGCTGTTGGTCTTTCCGCTGATTCAGCTTAAAGCGGGTACACATTTATACAGCAAAGAATATTTATTGCCGGGAATTTGGCTGGCATTTCTGTTTTCAGCTGAATTTATTCTGGTGGCAGAAGCTTTGCGCTATACCACGGCATCACATACCGTAGTTTTACTCTACACCGCACCGATTTTTGTCGCATTGGGTTTGTACTGGAAACTGCCGGCCGAAAAACTTAATCGGATCCAATGGATGGGTATTTTTATTGCCTTTTCGGGTATCGTGCTGTCCTTTATGGGGCGTGAGTAACAGTCGGGTCAAATACTCCAGCAAGGCTTATTCGGTGACTTTCTTGCCTTAATGGCAGGACTCATGTGGGCACTGACCACCATTTCACTCCGATTGACCCGTTTGTCCGATGCACACCCAACCCAGACCTTGTTCTATCAACTGGTCGGGGCTGTGTGTTTCTATTGCCGGTGGCTTTTTTATTGGGTCAAACTACAATTCACTGGACCCCTGTTGCCATCAGTAGCATGGTTTTTCATGTGCTGATCATGTCTTTTTTTAGCCTGATGCTGTGGTTCTGGTTGTTACGAAAATATTTGGCCAATGGTTTGGGGGTATTTTCCTTTCTAACGCCTATATTCGGGATGATTTTTGGTGTGATTTTCCTGAATGAACAGATTGAACTGAATTTTATGCTAGGAACCGGTTTGGTTTTAATCGGGGTGATGACGGTCAGCTTGCATAGCTGGATCAAGCGTCTTTTTCCTGTCAGTACATCTGTGTAGTTATCCGAATAGTTATTAAAAAAGCCTTCTTGTTTGAAGGCTTTTTTAATAACATCGTCAAAGTCAGTTAACGTTATTTTTTTTCAAAAATAGCCGACAGAGGAATAGAGAGTTTTGCCGCAAGATAGTCATCGGATTCAACCAGCACGGTCCCGAGTCTTTGCATCCATTCATCATCTGGGCGAATGTTGGCAACATCTTTGCGCCGTGGAAGTGGGTAGGGTAGCTGGGTATAAAAACTCCAGAAATCGACCTGAGCCAGATTGCGCGTGAGCACATATTCATCATCATCGGTACGTTTTACCAGATTTTGCTTTTCCAACATCACTACATACGTCGGCCAGCGTCCAATTTCATCACGGCCCAAGACTTCCAGTGCTTCTTCATCAGAAACGCTTTCGCCACTTTGCTGTTTTTTATAAAACAGCTCCATCAAATCCAGCAGCATAATCACGGGGTGGCGTTTGGGTTCTTTGCCTGAATTAAACGCAGTGAGAGCATAACTGATTTCGACCCCCAGCAAAACAATGTTCCAGGACAGAAAAATCCATAATAAGAAAATCGGGATAGCAGCGAAAGCCCCATAGACAATTTCATAACTGGTGAAATTCGACATGATGATGCCAAACAAATTCTTTAACAGTTCAAAGACGACGGCACTAAATGTACCGGCAATCAAGGCAGCTTTAATAGGAACGCTACGGTTGGGAATGGTCCAGTTTAAAATGAAAAAACCTAAAATGGTGAGGACAAAGGAAATGCCCCACAGGATAAATTCACCGTCGACCTCATAACCGGCAAAATTATTACTCAGTACATTTAATGAAGCCACAGTCGATGAAATAGCAAAAGCGCTACCTAACAGAATTGGACCGAGTGAAATAATGGTCCAGTAACGCATAAATCCAATAATCCCACCTCGCGTTTCCTTGACTCGCCAAATCCGGTTAAATACGGTCTCGATACTGGAAAGCATCATGACTGTAGTTACAAACAGAAATAAAATACCAATCACCGTCAGGTTGCTGGATTTATCGGTAAAGGCAGTAAAGGCCTTGTCAAACGCGATGGTGGTTCGGGGTAAAAAATGGCTATAAATCAGTTGTTGTAATTGTTGCCTTGCAGGTTCCAGGGCTTTAATGGAAGAAATGATCACCAGAAAAACCGTCAGCATGGGTACTACTGCAAACAGCGTGGTATAAGTCAGAGATGCCGCTTGATCACGGCAACGATCGGCTTCAAAACGTCTTATGACAAATAAAGAAAACTGAAACCAGGTCTCATTATAAAAAGGAAGTTTTCTTAAATACTTTTCTAACATAGTGATGAAGTCTCAATTTTTTTAGTCATCTTTATGAATTTTCAATACCAAGCTTAACCAAAAAATGGGAAAAATACCGTATAGTTTTCTCTTTTGGCTTCGTTTATAAAAATTATGCAGTCTTATGTCCTTGTTTTATATTACAGCAAATATGGCTCAACCAAAGAAATGGCGCATTTAATTGCTAATGGTGTTGAATCTGCAGGTATGGCGGTAAAAATTCGTACGGTGCCCAATCTATCAACTGTGGTGAAACAGGCTGAGCCAAGTATTCCAGATGAAGGGGATATTTATTGTACCCTGGATGATCTGGCCAATTGTTCTGGTCTGGCTTTGGGTTCACCTACACGCTTTGGCAATATGGCCTCCGAGATGAAGTATTTCTGGGATCAGACCACCAGTCTTTGGCTGAATGGTGCTTTACATCAAAAACCGGCCTGCGTCTTTACTTCATCGGGTTCGATGCACGGCGGTCAGGAAAGTACGTTGTTGACCATGCTTCCGCCCTTGTTCCATCATGGTATGATGATTATGGGCTTGCCGAATGCCAACCCGGCATTATCCAATACCAAGTCGGGTGGCACGCCGTATGGAGCAAGTCATGTCAGCGGTCCACGCCATGATTTGGGTTTAAGCCAGGATGAAAAAGTCTTGTGTGAAGAGCAGGGTAAACGCCTAGGCGAAGTGGTTAAAAAATTGCAGGAAAACTGATTTTTATTAATAAGTTGAGTTCCACGCACTCTATTTGTAAGGTATGTATCTATAAAAAACCCTTCTAAAAATGAAGGGTCTTTTTATTGTAATTTAAAGTTTAAGTGCTTATTCAGGTTCTTTAAATCGATGATGGCATTGCAAACATTTATAGTCTAGAAACACATTCTTATCGATAATGACACCGGCTTTTTTACCGAAAATATTCCCTAATACGCCACCGGTCACACCTACGGCAATGGCACCTACAAATGTTCCTACAGTACCACCGAAAATCACACCTAATGGTCCGGCAACGGCACCAATCGCCGCACCTGTCGATGCTCCTGTTGCAGCACCGCCGACCGTTCCTGCTGTTGCTCCAGCTGAGGTCATTAAAATTCCACTAATAGTCTTTAAGTTCTTTTCGTGATCGCGTTTTTCAACTTCAGTAGATCCACATTTAGGACATTGCATAGCTTTTTCCATCAACAATTTATATTGACCAATCTTGGACTATATTGAATAGAGAATGCTTCAAGATCGGTTGGTATTTATAACATGCTGCTACAGTATGTCTGTTCTATATATTTATGTCAGAAACATTTCATACCAACTTGATTCTAGTTGAAATAAAGTCAAAACAGTTTATCTGAGTTGTAAATACATTCATTCTTGATCGAATCTGGTGATAGCTGATTTTTTAATAATCATCAGTATACAGCCATGAAAATGACTGTATCTTGCATACAATACAACTTAAAAGGTTAGGCCGAGGCTGCACGACTCCTCTCTTCAAGTCCAACTCCAGGTGTCTTTGGTTTAATTCTGCGATTTTGCGACGGAGATGGGGAATAATGTCTGTCAGGTGGTCTACGGCCAAAAAATTGTCTTTATCTCGGGGGGCTTTATCAAGGCAGTAAAAGGAAGAACCGCTATGAAGAAGACTGTTAAAACAATCGCCTTATCCGTCGCCTCCTTGACCGATGCCGGTATGGTAAATACTCAAGACACTGAAGTGGTCGTAGATATAGGGCTGCAAACAGGTTTATTGCTAAAGTTAGTGTGTTTTTTGAACGGATACTCATGCTTTAAAAAATTCCTCTTTCTATCAGAATTACTTTATAAATACGCTTAACTGTGATTGGTTAATTGTATTTTTATAAAAAGTAGATGTTCATCACATTTAAATGAGGGTTCTAATAAAAT
>NZ_JBIQOB010000004.1:0-224271 GCF_044130285.1 Acinetobacter sp. BSP-28 | reverse complement strand
GTAAAGCTCAGAAAGCAATCATTGAACAAAGAAATTTAAATCCTGTTCTTGACTCTTGCAGTTAAAAGCAGGACATTTTAAATGGTTTATCGCATAGACATTTTAATTGGTGAATAACAAAAAAAAACCGATCATCTGACCGGCTTTTATCAACCCAAATTAAGCAACTTTAGCTTTTGCCATCAATGCTTCGATATCTTCGACTGTTTTTACTACATCTTTGGTAAGAACCAGTGGCCCGTTTTCGGTAGCGACCACATCATCTTCAATACGGATACCAATACCACGCCATTTTGCATCAACAGTTTCATCATCCGGTGCAATGTATAGTCCCGGTTCAACCGTCACCACCATGCCCTCTTCATAAGCACGCCATTCGCCGTCTAGTTTGTATGAACCGACATCGTGTACATCCATACCCAACCAGTGACCGGTACCATGCATATAAAACTGACGGAAGGTTTCTTTTTCGATAATTTCCTCAATATCACCTTGCATAATGCCGAGGTCTAATAAACCTTGAACCAGAATGCGTACCGCCACATTGTGCGGCTCTTTGTAAGAATTACCGACACGTACTGCATCAATCGCAGCCAGTTGTGCTTTTAATACCAGCTCATATAGGGCTTTCTGTTCAGGGCTGAATTTACCATTCACCGGGAAAGTACGGGTAATGTCCGAAGCATACAATTGATATTCGCAGGCCGCATCAATCAACACCAGATCACCATCTTTCAGCACTTGGTCATTTTCCACATAATGCAAAATGCAGGCATTTTCTCCTCCCCCAACAATACTATTGTAAGAAGGCACGCAGCCATTTTTACCGAAGATGTAGTTCAGCTCTGCTTCCAGTGCATATTCCATCATGCCCGGACGTACCATTTGCATGGCACGCGTATGCGCTTCTGCACTGATGGTCGATGCATGTTGCATCAGCTTGATTTCCTGTTCGGATTTATGCAGACGCATTTCATCTACGATTCGGTCCAGCTGGATGACTTGGGCAGGTGCGGAGGTGCCTTTACGTGATTCACCATTGACTTTAGCAATCCACTTGGCTACACGCGCATCAAAATCAGCCTGCTGGCCAATGCGATAGAACAGTTTTTGTTTATTGTGCAGTTTCTCGATAATTTCTTCATCCAGCAGGTCAATGGCATAGGCTTCATCCGCCTCGTAATCATCGACTGCACCGTCTACACCGGCACGGTAACCGTTCCAGATTTCCATCTCTCGGTTACGTTCACGGCAGAACAGACTATAGGTATAACCTTCATCAATCGATTCAAAAGTCTCAATAACCGCTACAGCTTCAGGCTCTGCAAACCCCGTCAGATAGAAAAAACTGCTGTCTGCACGGAATTTATAATCTGCATCGCGGTTACGCATGGCAACCGGACTGGTGGCAATAATTGCAATACTGTGCGGACCCATTTCTTCTGCCAGGCGGTCACGACGTTCCTGAAAATCTGCTTGAGTCAGTTTCATCATTAAGTGTACTTTTGTCTTTTATGAGTAGGTTATAACTTTTAAATGGTCTGTTTTTGAACCGGCATCGCCCGAATTAGCTCGGACGATGTGGAGTAAACATTTCAACAACACTGTTTGCTTCAGTAGCGTTATTTTTTTGCAATTGCGGCTGAATATTTTGCAGTAATGGAGTTTCTGCCACTTCCACTTTCTTGCGTCCCAATGACAGACTGACAGGAATTAAGCGCACAAATTCGTAAAGCTCCTGATAGCTTTCTTCGCCTTCTTCATCATCATCCGATTCATCAAACTCGACGGCTGCCACATCTTGCAGATGTTCAATCAGTTCCATTTCATCCTGACGGATATGACCAGAAGCCAGACCAAAGCCCAATACCACACCGGCACACCAGTCCGCCAAGGCTTGTACACGATCCGCAAGAACGTGTTCATCATCCGGAAGCAAGGGTAAATAATCGAGTTCATCTTCAGATAAAGCATGGGCAATATCTTCGGCTTCATCAGTTAATAAGTCTAAAATCTGCTGTTCTAGTGCCGGAATTTCGAGGGTGGCTAATATTTGTTGCCATTCATCACCAGTCGGCGCCTGAGTAACACAAACAATACCCGTTAGCAGTCCATGTAACTCACTTGGGCTTGAAATCTCTTCAATTTTTGAAAAATTGTGGTGCCATTCCGACCAACCTGAAATATCGTCTTGCATTCGCTTATCCAATCTCTATACTTCTTATATATTACCTTTGTTTGCGATACTGTGCGACTACGATATGTTAGAAGAATTACAGCGTCTACAGGCGCATATTGGCGTTTTAAAAACGCGACTTGCGCATTTTAAAAGTGAAAATGATGCACTCAATGCTGCAAAAGCAGATTCCAACGAGCATCATCATGCCCAAATTGTGCAAAAAAATGGCATCATCACCCAGAAGCAAGAAGAAATAGATAATCTGAGCGAGCAATTAAGCGAAACCCAATCGCAATTCAAGCAATTGAATACCGATGCGGCTTCTTTAGCAGACCGTTATAGCCGTTTGGAAAAAAGCTGTACCGATCTTAAAAACCGTTTTCAGGAAATTCTGGCTGAGCGTAATGAATTACGTGTCATTAAAGAAAAGATGCAAAATGATCAGCGGCTTGCGCACCAGGAAATTCAAGATTTGCAGCAGGAACGTGAAAGATTGTTACAAAAAAATGAACATGCCAAAGCCAAAGTTGAAGCCATTATTCAACGCCTGTCTATTTTAGGTACTGCTCAAGATCAACACGCGCAAGAAATTCAACAGCTTGCTCACCCTACCGATGCAAATGAGGACATTTAATGATGAGTGAACAAATTGCCGTTGAATTGCGTGTACTGGGTCATAATTTCCGTTTAGCCACTACGGAAACCGAGAAAGCCGATCTGGAACGTGCAGCTGAATTGTTAAATGAAAAATATGATGATTTTCGTCGTAAAGCACCACGTGTTGAACCGAGTAAACTCATTATTATGGTGGCGCTTGAGCTGATGCAGGAAGTTCTGTCAATGAACAAATCCTTGCAGGAGTACTCGCACTGTGAGCGATTATTAACAACGATTTTAGAGGATGTAGAAGATTTAGTTTAATTTTCATTTAAATTGACTAAAGTATCAACAGTTGAAATCTAAGTTTACAGTTCATGAACATTGAAGATTTGCCAATATCTCATTATTGGTTATACTTATTTCATCTCTGAGGTGTTCGCCAGCGAGTCTATATCCCTGCCGATACTTAAATCTACGGATTGTGTTCTGCATATTTAGAGTGTATGCCCATCTTCGAATGGGAAACCCAGCAAGTATGCGTCGCGTCCACCTTGAACTTCTTCGGGTTCAGGGTAACGACATGCAGCGGCATCTTCGGAGTGCTTATTTTTATTATTCTAAGTGTTATTTATTACAAATATTTATTCATCTATTTTACTTTTTAAAGAATTTTCATTTTTAAATTTCATCTCATCTTCCGTCATATTCATTGATATTTTATGCAAAAAATACCCAAGATTTGCATCTTGGGTACGTCACTTCACGTCTAATATTCTGTTATCGAGATTTTTGCAGACGTAAAGCGTTGATGACTACTGACAACGAACTGAGTGACATAGCCACCGCAGCAAGCATCGGGGTCAATAACAGTCCGGTCAGAGGATAAAAAACACCCGCTGCCACAGGCACACCCAAGCCATTATAGACAAAGGAAAAGGCCAGGTTCTGCTTCATATTCTTCACACCTAACTTTGCCATATGAATGGCATCAGCCACACCGCGGATATCCCCTTTGACCAAAGTCACTTGAGCCGTCTGTTTGGCAATATCGGTACCATTGCCCATTGCCACCCCCACATTGGCCTGGGCAAGTGCCGGTGCATCATTAATACCATCGCCAGCCATCGCCACAACTTTTCCTTGAGCCTGATATTTTTTTACCAGATCTAATTTTTCAGTCGGGGTACAGTTGCCATAAACCTGCTGAATCCCCAGCTCAGCAGCGACCAGTTTGGCATTCTGTTCGTGATCACCAGTCGCCATCACCACTTCTATGCCATCGGCAATCAGTTGATCAATCACCTGATGGGCATTATGTTTAATCGCATCATGAATCGAGATATAAGCCAACACTTGCTGCGTATTGGCCAAGAAACTGATCACATTACCAGTTGCCCGTTGAGTATCCAGCTTCGCTTGAGCCTGTTCAGCCAATTTTAAACCCAATTGATCAATCAGCTTTTGACTGCCCACATACAGGGTTTGACCCTCAATTTGCCCTTTCACCCCAAAACCGGTGACATCTTCAAAATCACTGACTTTTAGCAATTGATCAGGCGGAACAAGCTTGGTTAAAGTCTGGGCAATCGGATGAGTAGAGAACTGTTCAATCGAGGCAATCCATTGTTCCACTTGCGCTTGCTGAACTGTATCTGAAAGCAGTTTAATCTCTTTCAGGCTTGGTTTACCCTCGGTCAAGGTCCCGGTTTTATCGACAATTAAAGTGGTGACTTTGCTCAAAGCTTCTATGGCTTCCGCATCTTTAAACAACACGCCTTTTTGCGCGGCACGACCTGTGGTTGCCATCACCGACATCGGCGTTGCCAGACCTAAGGCACATGGACAGGCAATAATGAGTACAGCCACTGCACACATCAGCGCCAGATCAAATTGCGCTTGGCCAAACAGCATCCATGCCATAAAGGTCAACACACTAATGGCTAAAACAATTACCACAAAATATTTGGCAAATACATCGGCAAGTTTTTGTAACGGTGCTTTGGAACGCTGTGCTTCGGCTACAGTCTGAATCATTTTCGCCAAAGTGGTATTGGCACCCACTGCCGTGGTTTGAATGCGTATACTGCCCTGCTGGTTCACCGTACCGCCAATCACCCGGTCATCTACTTCTTTTTTTACCGGAACAGGTTCACCCGTCATCATGGCTTCATCAACATAGGTTTTTCCTTCCACTACAATGCCGTCGAGTGGAATTTGGTCCCCTGAAGAAATCTGCAGGATATCGCCCTGTTTCACCATACCAACATCCACTTCCACTACCTGATCATGCTGCACCAGTTTTGCAGTATACGGTTGCAATTTTAGTAAGGATTTAAGGGCGTCAGCGGTTTTGGCACGAGCTTTTAACTCCATGATTTGCCCAAGCAAACTCAAGGACACAATCATACACGCCGCTTCATAATACACGGCAACACCGTGACCAGTTTTGGCCTGCATCGGAATCAGCGATGGAAAAACTGTCGCCACAAGACTGTAGATAAATGCCGCCAGCACCCCAACACCAATCAGGCTCCACATGTTCAGGTTACGGGTTTTATAAGAAATCCAGCAACGCTCGATGAATGGCTTACCCGCCCAAAGGATGACGGGAATAGAAAGCACCAGTTCAATCCACGGCTGAATATGCTGAGGAATAAAGGCATGAATATGCGAACCCATGGCCATGACAAAGACAATTAAAGTCAGCGGCAACGTCATCCAGAAACGGTGACTAAAATCGACCAGCTCAGGATTGGGTGCATCATTCAAAGTCGGTTGCATTGGCTCCAAAGCCATGCCGCAGATTGGACAAGTTCCCGGTCCTTTTTGCACAATTTCAGGGTCCATCGGACAGGTATAATCCATGTCCGCAGCACCTTCAGGCACAGGTCGCTGATCCGCTGGAAGCAGATAAAACTCCGGATCGCCTTTAAATTTTTTCAGGCAAGACGGATTACAGAAATAGTAAGTTTTAGCCTGATACTCTGTTTTTAAATCGGTGGAAGTATCTACCGACATGCCACACACGGGATCAATTCCTGAACTCTGTACTGATGAAGGATGAGTTCCTCCACAACAGCTAGATTTCTTTTCTGCAACTACCGGTTTTTCTTGTGAAGCACAGCAGGAAGAGGCTTGTTGCTTAGTTTGCAAATATTGTTCAGGCTGTTGGGTAAATTTAGTCAAACAACGTTCTGAACAGAAATAATAGTCCTGTGATTCCAACTGGCTGTGCCATTTCGAATCCGTTTTAACCTGCATGCCACAGACGGGATCGGTGACGGTTTGCGTATCTAGTCCAGATTTTGAATCTGTTTCACCACAACAAGATTTTTTTTCTGCTACTTTCAATTTTGATGCACAACCACAACCCGAAGTTTTCGCAGATTCTTTTGCCAAATATTGTTCCGGATTGACCTGAAATTTATCCAAACAGCCCTGACAGCAAAAATAATAAAGTTGTCCCAAATATTCAGTATGCGGTTTGGATAAATCCGTTACGGTCATCCCGCAGACCGGATCAACATATTGCTGCTGTGGTTTTTTCTCACCACCACAACATGAAGATGAGGCCGCTACAACTTTAGCTTTATTTGCACAGCCACAGCCTGATTTAGGCTTGATTTGTTGAAGGTAAGCTTCAGGGTTTTTAACAAACTTTTGTTTGCAGCCATCACAACAAAATAAATATTTTTTCCCCTCAAATTCAAAAGCATGTTCTGAAGGTTCAGAAACATTCATTCCACAAACCGGATCAACTTTCACTAATTCAAGAACTGAATCCTGTTTTGCACAGCAGGAAGATTGCGGCTCATTCATCAGACTCTCCTCACTTTATTATTCGATTGTGCTAGCATAAAGTCTGTACCTAGGTACAGAGTCAAGTCATTCGAGGATATTTTATGCTCACTATCGGAAAACTGGCCAAACAGTGTCATGTCAACGTCGAAACCATTCGTTATTATCAACGGATCGGTTTAATGCGCGTGCCTGAAACCACGCAGAGCTATCGTTATTACAATGACAAAGACATTGAAACGTTAAGCTTTATTCAAAAAGGTAAAGATGCAGGTTTGCAACTCAGTGAAATACAGGAATTACTGCAACTGCAACTGGATGACCGTGAACAGGTGCGACATGTCATTGAGCAACGACTAGAAAAAATTGATCAAAGGATTCAGGAATTGCAGGCGCTAAAAACCCGTTTAAGCAGCTGGGTAGATGAGTGTAAAACAACCAAAGAAAGTTGCTGCCCAATTTTACAAGAACTGAAAAAAAGTTAAACTTCACCCAGCAGTCAGATCATGGGTCATTTTTGAGGGAACACCAACTGATGTCAGTGCATTTAAAAGCTTTACGCAGACACCTTCGACATCAACGTAGAGCCGTTTCCAAATTTCAACAAAAACAAGCTCAACAGAAAGTACTCCAGCAACTAATCCGGCTAAAATCTTTTCAGCATGCAAAAAAAATTGGCGTCTATCTGCATGCGTTTGGAGAGATTAATACCAATCAAATTATCGAGTACTGTTTTAAACAGCATAAAGAAGTTTATCTGCCGATGATTTGCACTATGAACCAGCAATTGCACTGGGTTCGAATTAGCCTGCAGCAATATCGAAATAAACGTTTTTCCTATCATCCTTTTGGCATGCAAGAGCCCATGGCCGGGCGCGGAGCGCATGTGTCGACGCTGGATTTTTTAATTATGCCTTTGCTGGCCTGTGATATTTACGGTACCCGCATTGGTATGGGGGGCGGTTTCTACGACAAAACCCTGGCCAGCGCTATACATAGCCCTTTTCGCCTCGGGATTGCCCATGACTTTCAGCTTATTAAACAACGCTTGCATCGCGAAACTTGGGACCAGCCTCTGGATGCCTTGCTTACACCTTCACGATATTTATCTTTCAAGCGCTAAACTGGCATTTTTGACCATCAGGAACACTTTAAAATCACATATTTATTCATTTTTTAAACATTTTCATTTGCCCTGCCCTTGTAATTTTTGAAATACACTTCACTATAAAAATATGGCAACACCATTGTTACTCATTAGGAGTGCCCATGTCTGAAATTATTATGAATCAAGAAACCTTAGCTACACAGGTTCCAAGCGTATTACCACTTTTAGCGCTACGAGATGTGGTGGTTTATCCACACATGCAGATTGCGTTATTTGTAGGTCGTGAAAAATCGATCAAAGCAGTTGACGTGGCCCGTAACAGTGACAATCTCGTATTTGTAGTTGCACAACAAGATTCTCTTACAGAAGAAATTGATCACGACAACTTATATCAATACGGTACTGTCGCGAAGATTGTGCAAGTTGTGAATCATGAAAATGATGAAAACTGTATAAAGGTACTCATTGAGGGCCTACATCGTTCTAAACTGGTAAAAATCATCGACAATGATGAATATTTATCAGCCGAACATGCCCTTAGCCCAATGACAGTGAATGTTGAGGCTGGTTCTCAAGCAACACGTGTACAAGAACTGCGAACTTTATTTGCCCAATATGCAGAAGCCAAATTACGTAATGCACGTGAATTGATTACTGCTGCAAATAAAATCGATGACTTATTGCAACTCTTGTTCTTTGTGGCCACTCGTGTGCCCTTGAACATCGATATCAAGCAAAAGTTCCTGGAACATGATGACTTTGAAGCACATTTGACTGAGCTCATGACTTATTTGTTGCAACAGTCTGAAGAACAGCAGATTGAACAAACCTTGCATGACTCGGTAAAACGCCAGATGGAGAAAAACCAGCGCGAATATTTCCTGAATGAAAAAATGAAGGTGATTCAGCGCGAGCTTTCCGACATGAATGGCGGTGCTGAAGATGATGTTGCAGAAATTGAACGTCGTCTAGAAGAAGCCGATTTACCGGAACACGTGCGTAAAAAAGCCGAATCTGAATTCCGCAAGCTCAAAGCAATGCAACCTGCTTCAAGTGAAGCTGCTGTGGTGCGCAATTATATCGAGGCGATTTTAGATACGCCTTGGAATAAAGCCAGCAAAGTCAGCATCAATTTGGCGAAAGCACAAGAAATTTTAGATGCCGATCACTACGGTCTAGATGAAGTCAAAGACCGTATTGTGGAATATCTTGCAGTACAATCTCGTGTGAAAAAGCTCAAAGGTCCAATCCTTTGCCTGGTTGGCCCTCCAGGGGTAGGTAAAACTTCATTGGGCGAGTCGGTTGCCAAAGCCACAGGTCGTGAATTTGTGCGTATGGCTTTAGGTGGCGTACGTGACGAAGCGGAAATCCGCGGTCACCGCCGTACTTACATTGGTGCGATGCCGGGTAAAATCGTGCAATCACTGACAAAAGTTGGCGTGAAGAATCCGCTGTTCTTGCTCGACGAAATTGACAAGATGGCGCAGGATTACCGTGGCGACCCTGCTTCTGCCTTGCTTGAAGTGCTTGATCCATCACAAAACAGCAAGTTTAACGATCACTATCTCGATCTTGATCTTGACCTTTCTGAAGTGATGTTTATCTGTACTGCAAACAGCATGAATATTCCTGAAGCATTGCTTGACCGTATGGAAGTGATTCGTCTTCCGGGTTATACCGAAGAGGAAAAAGTCAATATTGCAGAGCGTTACCTGGTTCCTAAAGCCATTAAGGACAACGGTTTACGTGCTAAAGAATTGACTGTTCATGAAGAAGCGATTCGTGACATCGTGCGTCATTATACTCGCGAAGCGGGTGTACGTAGTCTTGAACGTGAAGTGTCAAAAATTGCCCGTAAAGTGGTGAAAGAAGCGGTCAGCAAAAAAGCCAAAAACCTGCATATCGATGTCACTGCTGAAAATCTGTCTGATTACCTGGGCGTACATAAGTTCGACTTCGGTATGGCAGAAGAAGAAGCGCAAGTCGGTCGTGTCAATGGTCTGGCTTGGACATCAGTTGGTGGCGAATTGCTTTCGATTGAAGTGGCTGCGGTAAAAGGTAAGGGTAAATTCATTACCACTGGTTCACTCGGTGATGTGATGAAAGAATCCATTACCGCTGCAATGACTGTAGTCCGCACCCGTGCCGATGCCTTGGGTATTGAGGCTTCAAGATTTGAAGAAACTGATATTCATGTACATTTACCTGAAGGTGCAACACCGAAAGATGGTCCATCTGCAGGTTTGGCGCTGACTGTGGCTTTAGTCTCTGCATTCACAGGTATTCCAGTTCGCGCAGACATTGCCATGACTGGTGAAACCAATCTTGGTGGTCGTGCAATGCGTATTGGTGGCTTGAAGGAAAAACTTTTAGCTGCGCATCGTGGTGGCATTAAACTGGTCTTCATCCCTCAAGAAAACGTACGTGACTTGGTGGAAATTCCGGAAAATGTTAAAGCCGGTCTGGAAATCAAAGCAGTGAAAAACATCGATGAGATCTTGCCACTTGCCTTGACTGAAAAGCCAAAGCCTTTGGTAAAAGCACCGATTGTTAAACCAATGGCAGAAGGCAAAGCAGCGCGTCACTAATTGCATTTTGCTACACAAAAAAAGAGAGCTTCGGCTCTCTTTTTTTGTGTAAAGGTTTTACGATATTCATAGACCATTAGCTTGAAAAACCAACAGCTCACCCTCACCTAATAGTATAGATACACAGATGTGCTGTAAGTTTCTAATTGATTTCTAATTAAGATTTCTAATTAATAAGTTATGTGAATGGTCATCTACATCTCCAGGTGGATGACCTTTTGATCGCAGTCCCAGTATTCCATTAGGGGACTGCGTTTTTTATGTGTGCTTACTCAGTCAGATTGAATCATTAAACTATAAGTCAGACCATCAATCACATTCGCCATTTTTGCAATATTCAGAGTTTTCAGGGTATCTCCCTTGCTGTGGTAATGCTTGTTCCGAAAATGACCTGTATCGGTAATCATCATGGCAGGAATATTTAAATTCCAGTAATTCAGATGATCTGAAAATTCCATTCCCGAAATAAAAGATGGTGCCACCAAGCGTTGACACTCTAGCTGATCCAGCATTTTCATCGATTCACAATATTTCGCACTTAAGTCATAAGACTGTAAATTACTGACGGCGGCAATAAAGTTACCATGCTGCGGATATACCCACTTTAAACCGGCAGGATATTGCTGCACCAGATTTTCATCAAAAAACCCTATCATCTCTAAAATATAAACGCCTCTGATGTGATCTTTCTGAGCCTGGATTGATTTTGCATGCACAAAACTGCCCATCTGTTCAGTCTTGAAAAATGGCGGTTCTTGCAAGGTATAAAATACAAATTCGACATTATGTGCCAGCTGCGATTTCTGCTGTGCCAATATCCGTGCTGTTTCAATCACCCCCGCGACTCCAGAGGCATTATCATCTGCGCCCTGAGTTTCGCCAAATACGTCATAATGCGCACCGACAATCACCTTGTCCGCATGTCCAGCTGTGAGCGTACACACTACGTTGCGATAACCCAAACCGTTGACTGTATAATTCTGATACTGGCAGGGTATGCCAAACAAACGCATTTGCTCTTTAATCCATGCCGAGACACGCTGCAATTCCTGAATATTTTTATAATTCCGATGCCCCTGCTCACCGATGATTTGCTCCAGATAGACTTTTAAATTATCTGTACTGGCCGGTGGCGCACTGGGGAATGCCCAGGCTGAAACACTGATAAAAACCGAACAAAGGAAGCCCCAAAAAAGCATGCCTAAATTTAGATGGTTTTTTAATTTCATGTATTGTTATCCCACTCTTATTATTCACATTTAGTCCGTTAATGAAGATTAAAACAACATCTCAAGCTGATTTTCAATTTCAATTTGTTGCTCAAAAGCAGTAAAAACCATTTTAGCGTTTATAATAGCGCTGACTTTCAAATCATCGAATCTTATGAAAATCCGTATTATTACCATCGGTCAAAAAATGCCAGCCTGGGTGCTCACCGGCTTTGAAGATTACTTCAAACGTATTCAGCCTTTTGTGCAAACTCAAATTATTGAATTACCTATGGCAAAACGCGGAAAAAATGATTCTGAAGCCGACATCCTAAAATATCGCCAGATTGAGGGTGAAAGCATCCTGAATGCACTAAAACATAATGAAACCCTGATTGCCCTTGAAGTCGGTGGTAAAGAATTCAGTACTGAAAAACTGGCTGAAACCATGAAACAATGGATGCTTGAAGGCAATGATGTGGTATTGGCGATTGGGGGGCCGGATGGTCACTCTGAAGCAGTACGTAAAGCTGCTGCATGGCACTGGTCTTTATCCAAACTCACCCTACCACACCCTATGGTTCGGGTCATGCTGATTGAACAGCTCTACCGCGCAATGAGCATCAACAATAATCATCCTTATCACCGGGCGGGTTAAGCAGGCTCATAACAGGATGATTTGGGCTCGGCAAAATAGTGTAAAGCGAACGTATTTCTAAGCCTGAATCATACATCTGTTTGGATCATTCATTATCGTTCCATAAACGGAACAATATGTTTATATAAATTGTATTTATTCTATTTCTCTTTATTTGGCATCATATCCTCAATCGATATTATTTGAATTAGGCGCGTCAACATGAATTTACAAACTTTACCCGGTTTATTTATTTCTCATGGATCACCCATGCTGGCGCTTAATCCGGAACAGGTTGGCCCTGCGTTGGAGCGATTGAGCTTAAATCTGCCTCAACCTGAAGCCATTATTGTGATGTCTGCACACTGGGAAAGTAATGCGCTGGAAGTCAGTAGCAGTGTACGTCCTGAAACCTGGCATGACTTCCGCGGTTTTCCGCCTGAGCTGTATGAAATACGCTATCCTGCACCGGGTCAACCTGAACTTGCAGAACAGATTCTGCATCTTTTAGCCAATGCCGGCTTTGCCGCGCATGCCAACAGTACCCGTCCACGAGATCATGGCGTGTGGATGCCATTGTTGCATATGTATCCTGAGGCTGATGTTCCAGTGGTGGAAATTTCCTTGCCCATGAACATGTCTGCTGAAGATATTTATAAAATTGGTCAAACCCTGGCACCCCTACGTGAAAAACAGGTGTTAATGATCGGTTCGGGCAGCATTACCCATAACCTAAGCGAACTGTCCTGGCATGGTGAATCTGCTGCAGTTCCTGAATGGGCATCGACTTTTCGGAATTATGTGGTTAGCAAAATGAATCATGGCGATTATGCTGCGGTTCTGGACTGGCAGAATATTCCTTATGTACAACGTAATCATCCGACCTTAGAACACTTTGCTCCCCTGTTTTTTGCGATGGGTACAGGTCACCGTTTTAGTATCGTGCATAGCAGTTTCAGTATGGGTTCTCTGGGCATGGATATTTATCGTTTTGACTGAGACACGCCAACTCATAACTTTTTATTAATAATTAACAAAATTATAGTTATGGATACATTTTGAAACTGAACTTATCAGAATGTATCCATATTTTTTAAATACCTATACGTTATTCTATTAAAAATTCTTCAAAACCAAGTACTTTTAAAATGAAATTTAAACTTTTAGCAATCGCCCTTTTCCCGCTCACGCTTGTAGCCTGCCAATCTGGCGATATTCAAAAAGTTGGAGATGTTGCTGTGTCGGTGCTTCAACAACAAAATGCAGATCAAACCCTGAGTGCTTATCAATGGAGTACTGCTACAGGTACTGCACCTAAACCTCTGGTGCTGAATTTTGATGATAAAGGCCGTTTAAGTATTGCCACCAGCTGTAATGGCATGGGCGGTAGCTGGAAAGTGGAAAACAATCAGATTGTAACAGGGCCTTTAATGGCAACTCAGATGGCATGTCCAGAAGCTTCTATGCAGCAAGAAAGTATTGCCAAGGATCTGTTTAATGACCGCAAAGCACCTTTTGTATTGAACCTGAATGATCCTCAACAGCCGACATTAACACTAATTTCAGCGACAGGTCAGAAATATGTTTTCACTGGAAAGATGACACCTGAAACAAAATACAACTCTCAGGCTGAAACAATTTTTCTGGAAATTGCACCTGAAACAAAATCGTGTACCGGTGTAGCACCTCAAACCTGCTTACAGGTTCGGGAGGTGAAGTATGCCGAAAATGGGGTAAAAACTCAGGTCGATAAAGACTGGACTTTGTTCTATGACAAAATCGAAGGTTTTACTCACACGCCGAACGAACGTCAGATCATTCGTGTTAAACGTTATGAAATCAAGCATCCCGCTGCAGATCAGTCGAAATATGCTTATATCCATGACATGACGGTTGAACGCTCAACGGTTAAGTAAAGCATTTAGTCAAGAAATAAAAAAACCGAGGTCATCGCCTCGGTTTTTTAAAGCTTAAACCAAGTCAGACTTAGAATACGCCTTGAGCAAGCATTGCATCAGCTACTTTTACGAAGCCTGCAATGTTCGCACCGTCAACATAGTTCACAGTACCATCTTCTTTAGTACCGTATTTCACGCAGTTACGGTGAATTTCTTTCATGATTGCATGTAAACGCTCGTCTACTTCTTCGAAAGTCCAGCCTAAACGCAATGCATTTTGAGACATTTCAAGACCAGAAGTCGCAACACCACCTGCGTTAGATGCTTTACCTGGAGCATAAAGGATTTTCGCTTCAACGAATTTCTCTACAGCATCCAAAGTTGAAGGCATGTTAGCACCTTCAGCAACACAGATCACACCGTTTGCAAGAAGTTTAGCAGCGTCATCAGCATCTAGTTCGTTTTGAGTTGCACATGGAAGTGCGATATCACACTTGATACCCCAAGGACGTTGACCTTCAAGATATTCAAAACCGTGTTTAGACGCAAACTCAGAAATACGGCCACGTTTAACGTTTTTAAGCTCCATCACTTCTGCAAGAAGTTCGTCAGTGAAACCGTCTTTAACGAATACAGTACCCGCAGAGTCAGAAAGTGAAACCACTTTCGCACCCAGGAACATTGCTTTTTCAGCAGCGTATTGCGCAACGTTACCAGAACCAGAAATCGTTACGACTTTATCTTTGAAGCTGTCGCCACGAGTTTTTAGCATTTCCTCAGCGAAATACACAGTACCGTAACCAGTTGCTTCAGGACGAGCCAATGAACCGCCAAAAGTTAAGCCTTTACCCGTGAATACACATGAAGTGTCATTGCTGAGTTTTTTCATCATACCAGCCATGTAACCCACTTCGCGGCCACCTACACCGATATCACCCGCAGGGATGTCAGTATTAGAACCAAGGTGACGATACAACTCGATGATTAATGCCTGGCAGAAACGCATGATTTCGCCTTCAGACTTACTTTTAGGGTCGAAGTCTGAACCACCTTTACCACCGCCCATTGGCAATGTAGTCAAGGCATTTTTGAAAGTCTGTTCAAAACCGAGGAATTTCAAAATTGAAAGGTTTACTGAAGGGTGGAAACGCATCCCCCCTTTAAATGGACCAATAGCTGAGTTGTACTGTACACGGAAAGCACGGTTTACTTGAGTCTGGCCTTTGTCATCTACCCATGAAACACGGAATTGAATCGCACGTTCAGGTTCTACAAGACGTTCAAGTAATCCATGATCAGCATATTCTGGATTCTTTTCAATGAATGGCCAAAGGCTGGTCATTACTTCTTCTACAGCTTGTAGAAACTCTGGTTGATGTTGGTCACGTGATTTAACGTAGTCTAGGAAGTCGTTAAGGCTGTTATATTTCAACACTTAATCCTCAGCAGAAATGGATCAAAATCGTTCAATATTTCAATCAATGATATATTTTGGCGCAAAACATTAAATATCTTTTGCACTTATTCAGCAATAGTTTTTTAAAAAAAACTTCAATTATCTATATAGAACAGGTATTTAAATTAATTATTCAGTCTTTTTGGTTATATATATAATAACTTTTAGATATGAATTAGTGTAATATTTTGCTCGAAATTAATGCATTCCTGGTGCTATTTTTGCGCACAGGAATTCTATGCAAAAACATGCTAGTATTGCTCTCCAGCACATTGTTTCACGCAGCTCGCCCAGCACTCCCGGTTATACATGAACACTCAAATTACCTTGATTCAAAAAATTGACGCCCTGCTGCCGCAAACACAATGCGGACTTTGCGGCCATCGAGATGGATGTTTGCCCTATGCAAAATCCATTGCTGAAGGTGAGGAAGCCAATAAATGTGTACCAGGCGGACAGCCGGTTGCCGATGCTTTGGCCGAATTGCTGGGTCGTCCTCAACTGCAAGCTGAAGAAAGTGTTTGGCCGATTCAAAGTGATGGTCGACCACAACGCATGAAAGCCATCATTCGTGAAGATGAATGCATAGGCTGTACCAAATGTATCAGCGCCTGCCCGGTCGATGCGATTATTGGCTCAGGCAAGCTCATGCATAGCATTTTGACCGACCTGTGTACCGGTTGCGAACTCTGTATTCCGCCATGTCCGGTCGACTGTATTGATCTGGTGGAAGATCACCACGTTGTACCTTCAGATGATGCGCGTATTGCTGAACAAACCGACCTGCGCAATCGCTATTACGCCCATATTCAGCGTGAAGAAAAACGACGTATCAATCGTAAAGGTCCTGTAGTCCGCGCCAATATTGATACGGCCTTATTTGCCCAATTTTCAGCGCAAAGTGATGTCGTTCCAGAAATTCAGATGGCAGAAAAAACGAGCAAACCTGTCATTAGCCACGACGCAGCAATCACCATTCAACTTGCTAAAATTCGTACACAAATCAAAAAATTAGAAAAACAGCTCAGTGTTCGGGAAGACATTAAAAAACGTGCCCTGCTGGATGATTTGCAACAGCAGCTGATTGCTTTGGGAGCATCATAATGGCGGTTAAAAACATGACCAAAAAGCAGATCCAGATTTTTTTTGACCGCTTACGTGAGCAAAGACCTAGCCCTAAAACCGAACTGAATTACAGCAATCCTTTTGAACTTTTGGTGGCCGTTACGCTTTCAGCTCAAGCCACCGATGTCAGTGTCAACAAAGCCACGGATAAACTGTTTCCTGTGGCCAATACGCCAGAAGCTATTTATGCCTTAGGCGTTGAGGGTTTAAAAGAATATATCAAGACCATCGGCTTATATAACGCAAAAGCCGAGAATGTAATTAAAGCCTGCAAGATGCTGATTGAAAAACACAACAGTGTGGTACCCAACAATCGGGCTGATCTGGAAGCGTTACCGGGTGTGGGACGTAAAACCGCCAATGTGGTGCTCAATACAGCTTTTGGTCAACCCACCATGGCCGTCGATACGCATATCTTTCGCGTAGGCAATCGCACTGGTCTGGCGGTAGGTAAAAATGTGCTTGAAGTCGAACATCGACTGGTCAAAGTCATTCCCAAAGAATTTATCATTGATTCACATCACTGGCTGATTTTACACGGTCGTTATACCTGTATTGCCCGCAAGCCTAAATGTCATGAATGCGTGGTGTGTGACGTGTGCAACTGGCCAGATCGTTTTGAATTTGGTGCAGCACGTGCCATTGCAGTAAAAAACATTGAAGCTGAACTTTAAGTTCAGCTTTTTTATACGCAGTTTATTTATTTTTTTCTTGTTCAGCCTTTTCCTGATCTCGTTTTTGTTGATCGCGCTGTGCCTGTAACTTTGGATGCAATTGACGTTGAGGTACTTTACCAGCATTTTCGCTACGCTCTTGCTGACGTACTTTTTTCAGCATCTTGAAACTGACATAGAACAAAGCAAACAATACTGCCAGAAATACGACCATTAACCCTAATACAGCAAACTTCACAGCAGTGTCCTTTTTGAGAGCATAATAAAAAGAGCCCTAATATGACTTAGGGCTCTTCGATTGTCAAAATCATCGAAATACGATTATTTTGATTGATCTAGAATGGCAAACAAATCAGTTTGAACTTCTTCAATTGGACGCAGACCGTTTAACTTGTCATAAGTCGGTGCATTTTCACCTGATGCTGCGCGACCTTGGTAGAAACCTACCAATTGTTCAGTTTCAGTGTGATAAGAACCTAAACGTTTACGGATGGTTTCTTCCTGGTCATCAGGACGTTGAACCAGTTCTTCACCCGTTTCATCATCTTTACCTTCGACCTTAGGCGGATTGTAAACCACATGGTAAACACGGCCAGAAGCTGGGTGCTGACGGCGACCAGAAAGACGTTTTACAATTTCTTCGTCTGGAACATCAATTTCAATCACGTGATCAATGTTGATGCCTTCTTTTTCCAAAGCTTCTGCTTGAGGAATAGTGCGAGGAAAACCATCAAAAATGCAACCATTTACACAATCAGATTGAGCAATACGTTCTTTGACCAGACCGATGATAAGCTCGTCTGATACCAGACCGCCACTTTCCATCACGCTTTTAGCTTTAAGACCTAATTCAGTACCTTCACGAATTGCAGCACGGAGCATATCACCGGTTGAAATTTGTGGGACATTGTAGCGCTTACAGATCAACTGAGCTTGTGTACCTTTACCTGCCCCAGGTGGTCCGAGTAATATAATGCGCATAAAAAAACATCCTCATTTAACAAATATATGTGATGCGTTTGCATGATGAATCTCTTTATTCGTCATGTAGTCCAGCATCTAATTATAAGAAAGCCACAAACAAATGTATTGTACCCGCTATAAATCCGGTTACGCCACCCAAGACAATCAGAATCCATTCATCTTCCTGAAAGGCAGGACGCAATAAATTCTGAAACTCTCTTGGCGTCAACTCGCGAATACGGTCTCTAAACATTTGATAGATTTTCTGTGCACGGCTCGCATTGAAGGCCGGGTCGCATACAGGCACCATCGTAATTTCAATCGAGCGATCGATCAAGTCCGTCTTGAGTTTTGCGTACTCTTTTGGCCCTAAAGACAACTGCAAAGAGGTCCGAACAATCGGAGTTTCCATAATTTCATTAATATGACGTTTCACAATACGGCGAGTTTTGTCTTTCTTCCCGCCATACATCATTTCAGTCATAATGGATTTTAACGTAATTAGGTCTTCTGTGACCACCCGCGCAAAAACATCGGAAACTTCATCCTGACGTTTCATAAATGCACCCTGAATATTATAGGTGCCAATACGCGGAATCACCGGTTTTATCCACGGGAACTTGCGACTTTCTGTACGCGAAAAAAACTGTGGATAGCGGATATAATGCGGTTCCAGCGGATTGAATACCATCCAGATGGCAATCCAGTTGGTCAGAAAACCCCAAACCGCTGCCCAGAACGGAACTGTCCAATGCCAAGGTACGACAAACCAGACGATCATCTGGAATATACCGAAGAACATCCCGATTAACGCACTAATATGCCAAATAAAGTTGATCTCTTTTTGACCTACTTTAAGGAACATATTCACCATTAAACGGCGATCACCTTCCATTTGGCGAACCACCATTTCACGCATATCTACAAGTGACTCGACGTTCATGGTCAGCTCAGTCACCAATTCCCTTAAAATACCCGGCAGCTGTTTATGGGCTTGTGAATAAATACGGCGTTTAATTGAATAGGGCAAGTTTTCCCAAAGTACCGCATTACGGTCAATCATCATTTCATCAATCAGATGTTCAAGTTCAAAACCGACCTGCTCACCGATGATCCGTGCCATATCTTCCGGATCCATGGCATCCAGAAATTCACGCAAAGAGCCCAATTTCGACAAGGTATTATCTGTAATAATCCCAGAAATGCGACCGGCTTTACGTGGCACAATGCCCTGCCAACCAACAGGAAGTGGCCCTAAATGGAATCCCCAAAACGTCAAGGGATAAAATACCATTTTCAGCGCCATCCACACATGCGCCCAAGTTACAAAAGCTGTCACAGGAATGATGCTAAGTACTGCCCAGAAATCAGGGCGATTCAAGAAGGTTTGCCACAATTCGTTGACGTACTCAAACATGCACGATATCCATATTTAATTTTTTAATCACAAAATACTTAATTGTAAAAACTGACTATTCTGACTATAAACCGATACTTAGAGTATAGGAAAATTGTAGCATGGGTTCTGTTTCTGCAACCACGTTGCCATTTTGATCTTCCATCTTCTCACCAGCACCAATCCCGATACTAAAACTGCTAATCCGTTCTTTACTGAGCAATACATATGCTAAATCTATACCAGCACCCAGTCTTGCTTCATATTCATTGTCGATTTTTTTACTTTCCAGATGCCCTGCATAGACACCAATGTAGTAACCGTTTTTATCTTTTCCAGTCAGATAGTAAGGATAACGAAACCCGACCTGACCACCCGCATTATAGTCATCATTATAAAATACACCCGCTTTTGCATAAGCGATGCCATAAGGATTAACCCATTCTGCATTTAAATGAAGAAGTTTTTTGGTAAATCCAGCTCCGACATTCCATGTTTTAGCACTTTCTGATGTCAATTTCGCTTCAGGTGAATATGGATTGTCTTCTGCATGGGCAATATTTGCCAGCGCAAAAAAAGCCAGCAAAGGATACACTTTTGTGATTATTTTCATCGTTGTCCCTAAATTTTATTTTTTAATACAGTCCTTTTTTGAATTTTGACTTTAGCAGAATTATGAGAACTCTTATATACTTCACTTTACAATTTTAATGTCTGTAAAGTCAAAGTTTAAGCTAAACCAGCCCAACAGTTCAGCAGAACAAATATCAAAAAAACCAGACTTGCGTTAGAATGTGCCACCGGATTTTTTAACTCCCCTAGATGTAAGTCGATCGCGTATGAAGCAGCACTTTCCTTTAAAAAATGTTCAACAAGAAAAGCGCATTTATCGCAATCGGGTGTTTATCTCTATCGGGATCGTGGCATTCTTTCTGCTCCTTCTTGTTGCGCGTTATGCCTATCTGCAAATTGCGCATTTTAATGAATTTTCAACTGCTTCAGACCAGAACCGTATCCGGCTACAACCTTTGGCACCTGCACGCGGCTATATCTACGACCGTAACGGTGTTTTGCTGGCAGATAATTATCCGGTCTTTTCCGCAACCATGTCTCGGGCCGATGTGCAAGACATTGACGACACCATAAAGCGTTTAACTCCCATCTTAAGCCTGACGCAAGAAGACATCGACCGTTTTAGCAGCCGGATTAAAACCTCTAAAAAAACTGAACGTGTATCAATAAAATTAAATTTAAACGAAACCGATATTGCCAGATTTAGCGAAGTCAAATTTCAGTTCCCTGGGGTGAATATTGAAACCCAGATGACCCGCTACTATCCGCATGGCGAATTGTTTGCGCATGTGATTGGTTATGTAGGGCGTATTAACGACAAAGAATTAAAATCGATTGATAAAGACTTATATGCCGGTACCAACCTGATTGGTAAAATTGGGGTGGAAAAATCTTATGAAGATCTGTTGCATGGCTTGCCCGGCAATGAATCTGTAGAAGCCGATGCTCATGGTAATGTATTACGCAATTTAGGTCGTAAAGAGCCTGTACGTGGAAATGACTTATACCTTTCAATTGACTATGGCTTACAAGTAACAGCAACCGAGCAACTGGCCGGGCGTCGTGGTGCCATTGTGGCGCTGAATCCCAAAACAGGTGAAATTCTGGCACTGGTTTCCAGTCCAAGTTTTAACCCGAATTTATTTGTGACCGGGATTAGCAATACCGACTATAGCGCCCTGCGCGACAATCTTGACCAGCCACTTTATAACCGTGCCGTGCAAGGGGCCTATCCTCCCGGTTCCACCATTAAGCCAATGTTCGGTTTAGGCGGTATTCATTACGGCTATGTCGATTGGGCGACGGCCATTTCTGATCCAGGCTATTTCACCTTACCGGGTGACAGTCACCGCTTCCGTGACCATAAAAAATCCGGTCATGGTGCTGTAAATATGCATAAAGCTCAGGTGGTATCTTGTGATACTTACTTTTATATCCTGTCTTATCGTATGGGCATTGAAAAAATGAATGCCTGGATGCGCCAATTTGGTTTTAGTGAAAAAACTGGGGTGGATTTACCCAGCGAAAGTACAGGCCTGTATCCAAACCCCGACTGGAAAATGCGTACCCGTAACAGTAAATGGCTGAAAGGTGAAACCATTTCCGTCAGTATTGGGCAAGGTGCTTTTACTGCAACACCTTTACAACTGGCCATGGCTACCGCGATTACGGCAAATCAAGGTGCGCATATTACCCCACATGTACTGCGTGAAAGTCACGGTGCCAAACCTTTTAAAATGCATAATGCACCAGATGGAAAAATCCAGTTTAACGGTAAACCTGAAGACTGGATCAAAATGCGCGATGCCATGGTTGATGTCATCGAATCTGGTACAGGACGTGGCATTCGTACCCCGCTATATCATATTGCAGGGAAAACCGGGACTGCACAGGTAAAAAGTATTGCCCAGGGTAAAAAATACAACGAAGCATTATTAACCGAGCGTCAACTTGACCATGGTTTATTTGTCGGTTTTGCCCCGGCTGAAAATCCTGAAATTGCGGTTGCGGTGGTTTGGGAAAATGGTAAACACGGTGGTTCCGCAGCCCAATTGGCTCGCCCTATGTTTGATTATTGGTTATATACCCGTAAAAAGAATCCAATTCGCCCGGCAGCTCATCAAATGAGTGGCGGCTTAATGACCGCAGGCATCAAACCGGGTGAATTGCCAAGTGGCACGGCACCACTGAGCACGGCGACCACTGCTCAAGCCAATACAACAGCAGCAGCGACCCAGCACGCAACTCAAGCTGCATCAAGTGCACAACCCGCAGAAGTTGAAGGTGACTGAGCTATGAAAAATCAACTCCGTATTATTGGCGGTGAATGGAAACGCCGTCAGCTTCCCTTTGCCAGTATTGAAGGTTTACGCCCTACGCCCGACCGTGTCCGTGAAACTTTGTTTAACTGGCTGATGTGGGATATTCAAAATGCACAGGTTCTCGATATTTGTGCCGGCTCAGGTGCCTTAAGTTTTGAAGCTTTATCACGTGGTGCAGCACAGGTGGTGATGATTGAACCGAATCGTACACAAGCTGCTTTTTTAACCAACAATTTGCAGTTACTGAAAGTGACCAGTCAACATGCCAAACTGAAAGTAGCCACTGCACAACAAACTTTACCTAGCCTGAAACAATCCTTTGATCTGGTCTTCTTAGATCCGCCTTATAGTTTGGATTTATGGGAAGAACTGGCTCAGCTTGCCGACCCGCTCATTAAAGACCGGGCATTTATATATGTTGAGGCCGATCGTGAATTAAGCCAGCTTAAACTTCCCGCTTCCTGGCAACAGATTAAACAAAGCAAGGCGGGAACTGTTCGTGCAGGGCTGTATCAAAAAAATGCACCCTGATTAAAAATAAAAAAGGACTCCTGCATGGAATCCTTTTTTGTCAAATGTAGTATGCCAATTTCAGATCGGGAATAGATCTATTAACGACTATAGCGCCAATCCCGGTCACCTCTGTCATGCTTCCAATCCCTATGGTCTCTATCTTTCCAGTCTCGATCACCATGGTCTCGGTCATAATGTCCGTTGCGATCCCGATGACCACGATAATCATCATCATAATAAGGATCGAGGACACAGCCAGTTATTGACACTGCCAATACAGAAAGTAAGATCACTTTTTTCATCATGTTCATCACCTCTTTACTGCACGACATCAGTATCAAATGATTTAATGTAGAGCAAACGAAGTCATTGTTACTCTCTTGTAGTCATTTATTGTTTTTTATTTATCACAAAAATATTCAATCCATATTTCATCCAATGCTTTTAGCAAAAGTTCTCCTTAGATTTGCAGAAATACTGCTAAATACACGCTTGGCTTTTTGACTCAACTTTTGAATACTACTGACTTTTCTTCTGTACAGAACGCTATGACTTGGCTGTTATTTATTCTTGGGGCAATGGTCGCAGGTTTTGTCCAGGGACTGACCGGCTTTGCTTTTGCCCTAATCGCCATGTCATTCTGGGTCTGGGCCCTGCCTCCGCAAATTGCTGCACCCTTGGTGGTCTTTGCTTCGGTATGGAGCCATATCATTTCGTTATCCAATGAACAGAAGCATCCTCATCTGCATAAAACCCTGGTGTTGCCTTATTTAATTGCCGGACTCATTGGCGTACCTTTAGGCACATATTTATTGCATATTATTCAACCTGAAACCTTTAAAGTCATTTTAGGCATTTTTTTGGTGGTGTGGTGTCCGGTGATGTTTTTCCATCCGGCATTTCCCCGTCTGCAACAATCGGGAAAACTGGCAGACAGCCTGATTGGATTTATCGGCGGAATCCTGGGTGGTTTAGGCGGATTTTGCGGTTCCTTGCCATCTGCCTGGGTGATGCTGAAAAATCTCTCCAAACAGCAACAACGTTACGTTTTACGACATTTTAATTTTGGCATTCAGCTCTTTACCCTACTGGCCTATTTACTGCAAGGCACGCTAGAAATCCAGCTCTGGCCTTATATGGCAATTTTGCTGATCAGTGTCAGTTTTCCCGCCATTTTAGGGGCAAAATTATTTTATAAAATTTCGGAAACACAATTTAAGCATACTGTTTTAAGTCTGTTATTTGCATCTGGCTGTTTCTTAATTTTCAATACACTGCTGTAATGCTACTGGCTTGCCCAAAAAATCAAATTCATATGTTGAGATTTTTCCACCTCATTTATCTATAACCACTGGACAAAAGCACCGTAAATCTCATTTAGACAAAAAATATCCAATCAGCCGGGCAGATCAAATTTATCTAAAGGAAAACTTTATACAATAACTTAACCCCATCATCAATTTTCCTAGAAATGAAAACCTTGATTTTATTAGCAGGAATTATTCTTCTCTCTGGCTGTTCCCTCACCACTTCCCATGAAGTTAAACATGCAGAAAAAATGCTTGCAGATTTTCAGTGCAATAAAATTGAAACTGCACAAATGGCACATAGTTCTATTACTTCTTATCATGAACAGGCACTTGCTTCTAGCCGCCAAAAAGCTGAATTTTATGTACAAAGCTATAAAGATGGGGACGAGCTATTTAATGTCCCATTAACAGAAGTGATTGAGGAGCAATATTTTATTTATCAGGAAGCTTGTCTGCATTTAGGCGGGATTAACCCAGCACAAAATCGATAATTTCTTCCAGCGAAGGTGAATTCAATACAACTCACCAAACATAGGCAGCGACCCAAGATGTTGCTATTTGCGCATCTTGGCTCCTCTTGAAAATCAGACAGAGAAACCCTGTCTTTTTAGTTAGGCTTCATGGTAATAACGTGTATCCACGCTAAACTGTTCTGGAAATTTAGCATTGATTTGCGCATAAAATGCCATAATTTCAGCCATGTCTTTTTCATAATCGCCCGTAGGATAAACAATTTTACCTACCCCGGTTTTCTTCTTGGCATAGTCCATATAAGCCAATGCAATCGGCACACCTGCATTGATCGCCACATGGTAGAAACCGGTTTTCCATTGTTCCCGTTTGGCACGTGTTGCTTCCGGTGTAACCAGCATCACCAGTTTTGGATGGGTTTTAAATAAATCCGTCATCACTTGCACCATACTTGGGCGTGGCTCACCTTCTTTTTTCGCTGTGCGGTCAATCCCGATTCCGCCCATTGCACGTACAAATGGACCAAAAGGAAATTTCATATAACTGTCTTTGATAGTTAAACGAACATTCACCCCGAGTGCCTTGAGCGCCAGACGTGCATATAAGGCATCCCAATTGCTGGTGTGCGGTGCAGCAATCATGACACATTGATCCAAATCAAGCGGCCAATGATTATCGATTTCCCAGCCCATCATTCCTAAACTTTGTTCAGCTAATTTCTCAAACACTTACCGCACCACCACCTAATCAAGTGCGCAAATTCTAACAAGGTCGCTGAAATATAAAAGTGCGGTATGTGCAATAAATAACCAATTAATATATAAATGTATAACTTTCAAGTTCAAATAAAAAATGTGAAATTTGCTGTTTTATTGTTGTCGATATCTCCTCATTGTGGATGCTCTCAAGTCTTAGTTCATATTAGAATTCACAAAAATAGACATAACAAAGCAATAACAAGATAAATATTTAATTAATCTGCATTTTTATATAGTTTTAAAACTGTATTGGCTAAAAGGAACAATATCGTGAAAAAAATAATCTTCATTCTGTCACTGAGTACCTTGGCTTTTGCTGGATGTAGCAAACCCAATACCGATACTCATGACAGCAATACAGCACCTGATCAACCCATGACTCAATCCACAACACCACCATCTGCCACAACTGCTAAAGCTACAGGAGATAGCGCAGAAACAGCGCTGGATTGGGCTGGAGAATATAAGGGTGTTTTCCCCTGCGCTGACTGCGAAGGTATTGAAACAGAACTGGAATTAAAAGCAGACAAAACCTATGAATTAACAGAAGAATATTTAGGCAAGGGTAAAACGAATGAATTTAAGGTAAAAGGCTCTTTTAGCTTTGATGCAGATAATCCCTCTATCATTAGCCTGGACCAAGCGGGAGAAAATCGTAAATTCTTTGTTGGTGAAAATTTTGTTGAAGCACGTGATATAAATTCTGGAAAAGTAATTGATTCCAAACTGAATTATAAGTTGCAGAAAGATCTGAAATAATTTCTATTTGAATATCTGACTTTAGGCAATTTAAAAACCTGAAAAATAGGCTTATTAATTGCAAATCTTTTGGTTAAGGGGTTTTAGAGTAGAAAATGAAGCTGATGAGCTAAACAAAGCACATTCATGATATGAATAGAAATTAAATAAAAAAATCCCCGCTTTTGCGGGGATTTTTTTAAGATCGGATGATCAGTATGAATTACATCATACCGCCCATTCCACCCATGCCGCCCATATCAGGCATAGCAGGTTTGTCTTCTGGGATATCTGTGATCATGCATTCAGTCGTTAACATTAAAGCAGCTACAGATGCAGCATGTTCAAGTGCAGAACGTGTTACTTTTGCAGGGTCAAGGATACCCATTTCAAGCATATCGCCATATTCACCAGTTGCAGCATTATAACCGAAGTTACCTTCGCCATTTTTCACAGCGTTGATGACTACAGATGGTTCATCACCCGCATTCGCTACGATTTGACGAAGCGGAGCTTCAATCGCGCGACGTAAAATGTTGATACCTACATTTTGGTCATCATTGGCACCAGTTACATCAGTAAGCGCAGAAGCTGCACGTACAAGCGCAACACCACCACCCGCAACTACACCTTCTTCAACTGCAGCACGTGTTGCATGAAGTGCATCGTCAACACGGTCTTTTTTCTCTTTCATTTCAACTTCAGTTGCTGCACCAATTTTGATGACTGCAACACCGCCAGCAAGTTTTGCTACGCGTTCTTGAAGTTTTTCTTTGTCGTATTCAGACGTAGATTCTTCAATTTGCGCACGGATTTGTTGAACGCGTTCAGCGATTTGGTTAGCATCACCGGCACCATCAACAATCACAGTGTTTTCTTTAGAAACTGTGATTTTATGTGCAGTACCCAAGTCTTGAAGCGTTGCCTGTTCTAAAGACATGCCTACTTCTTCAGAAATAACAGTAGCACCAGTCAAGATTGCGATATCTTGCAGCATTGCTTTACGACGGTCACCAAAACCAGGCGCTTTAACCGCACATACTTTAATGATGCCGCGCATGTTGTTTACTACAAGCGTAGCCAACGCTTCACCTTCAACATCTTCAGCGATGATAAGAAGTGGTTTGCCCGTTTTAGCAACTGCTTCCAATACAGTAATCAATTCACGGATATTGCTGATTTTTTTATCAACAAGAAGAATGAACGGATTTTCAAGTTCTGCAGTTAAAGTGTCTTGTTTGTTTGCAAAGTACGGGCTGATATAACCGCGGTCAAACTGCATACCTTCAACTACATCCAACGCATCTTCAAAGCCTGAACCTTCTTCAACAGTGATCACGCCTTCTTTACCAACGCGTTCCATTGCTTGTGCAATCAGTTTACCCACAGTGGTATCAGAGTTAGCAGAGATCGAACCGACTTGTTCAATGGCTTTAGTGTCAGAAGCTGGTTTAGCAGTGGCTTTGATGTTTTCAACAACCGCTTTCACTGCAAGGTCGATACCACGTTTCAAGTCCATTGGGTTCATACCCGCAGTCACTGACTTGATACCTTCATTCAAGATTGCTTGAGCCAATACAGTTGCAGTTGTTGTACCGTCACCTGCGATGTCATTGGTTTTTGAAGAGACTTCACGAACCAGTTGAGCACCCATGTTCTCAAATTTGTCTGCAAGTGAAATTTCTTTAGCGACAGTTACACCATCTTTAGTGATGTGTGGCGCACCGAAAGAACGGTCAATAACAACGTTACGGCCTTTAGGACCTAAAGTCACTTTTACCGCATCTGCAAGTACGTTTACACCTGCAATCATTTTGCTGCGAGCTGAATCACCGAATTTTACGTCTTTAGCTGACATGGTTTACTCCAAATATTTTTTAATTTTCAATAAGCTGAATAAATAATCAGATCTGAATCTGCTTGCTCAGGATTAACCTTCAAGCACAGCTAAAATGTCAGACTCTTTCATAATAAGAAGTTCTTCGCCTTGTACTTTTACAGTTGTACCTGCATATGTACCGAACAATACTTTGTCGCCAACTTTAACGTCTAAAGCACGTACACCGTTGTCAGTAATCTGGCCATTACCTACTGCAATGATTTCACCTTGAGCCGGTTTTTCAGCAGCAGAACCTGGAAGCAAAATACCGCCAGCAGTTTTAGTTTCTTCTTCAACACGACGAATAACTACGCGATCATGTAATGGACGAATGTTGCTCATTGGAAACTCCATCAGACTAAGTCTTTTATTAGTGAAGTAATGATGACTTTGTTATTCCATCGGTCATCATCAAATAATTTCGATGACACTTTTGTGGGGATGGAAAAAACCGCTTCAAGGGGCAAGCAAAAAAAAATTGCAGTTTTTTGTATTTTTTTTATTCAAACCCAATGTTTCTGCAATTAATCGGCATTTTCTTCTTTTAACACAAATTCTTTTTGCTGCTGATTAAAATAATAATGCTCTACATCGGCATTGGAATAAATGATATTAAAACTGTTCGGTAAGCCACGATGTAAACGGTAAGAGGTTGCGGTTCCGGCATGAATATCGAGCACAGGATGGGTTGCCCCCAAATGGTAAACCTGATTCAGATCATACACGGCCGGCTGATGCAGATGCCCATGCAACAGACCGTTTAAACCACTTTGACTCCATGATTCCAGTGCCATACGCCCCAGCATTGGACAATCCTTGATCCCATGCGGATCATTCGGTGGCGTATAAAATGGCTGGTGCGCAACAATGAGTTTGATTTTATGCTTGGGAGCCATCATCAGCCTTTGATCAATTTGCTGAATTTGCTCCAGCGAAATATGTCCCCGGGTGTGATAGCGTCGTCTAATGCTATTCACCCCAATCAGATAAAAATGCGCAGTTTCCAGCACCGCTTCCATATGGCCAAAGAAAATTTTGTAGCGAGTAAAAGGACTGAATATTCGATTCCAGACATGGTATAGCGGAATATCATGATTTCCCGGCACCACCAAATATGGAAGATTTAAACTTTCCAAAAAATGTTTGCAGTCATAAAACTGCCTATAACGGGCGCGTTGAGTTAAATCCCCACTCACAACTACAGCCTCCAAAGGGTGTTGCTGACAAAATAGACGGATTGCTGCCATACAGGCCGGTTTTTCCGTTCCAAAATGTAAATCAGACAGATGTAGAATCATGAGGAACCATTACTTTTAATGCATGCTTACGCACAGAAATATGAAGAGGTGGCTGCATTTCCACGATTTCACCATCCAGTGCAAGGGTCAGTTTTTTGGCTTTGGAATGAATTTTCACCTTGTCGGCAGAAAAGCTATACACATCTGGCGCATGATCAAGATTGCCTCGAATCAACTGCCATAAAATTTTAAATAACGTCGGTTTATCGCTTTTCGCCACCACCACCCCAGCGACCTTTCCCAGTTCAGCACATTTGGCAATGCGTAAATTCATCTCTGCCAGTTGCAGCTGATTATTGCCAAAAAAAATCAGCGGGGTTTTCACCGGATATTTTTTACCATCAATTTCCACTTCAAGTTTCAGTTCTTTGCGATCACGAATCAGCACATCTAAAGCTGAAGTATAGGCATGTAAAGCAAAACGGCCAAAACGTCGGTTATAGAGTTCACGCCTTTGTATAAATAAAGGATAAAGCCCCAAGCTGGCGTTGTTTAAATAGATATGATCATTGATTTGCGCCACATGGACGGTACGGATCTTCCCTGTCGCTATCACATCGGCCGCTTTCAGCAGATCAAGCGGAATATTCAGCAAGCGTGCAACATAATTAAAGGTTCCCAAGGGGAAAATGCCCATGGGAATCTCGGTACCCACCAATTTGGTTGCCACCGTATTGAGTGTACCATCCCCACCCGCAGCGACCACAATACCAATTTCTTCGGCCTGTTGATGGCGAGCGATTATTCTGTCCATAAAACTGTTAAAATCTGCTTCAGCACTGATTTCAAATGCCTGAATTTCATAGCCATAAGCCGTTAAATTTGTCATAAGTTGTTCATAGATTTCATCTTTATTGGCTGCATGAAACCCTGATTTTTCATTATAGATAAGGGACAAAGGCTTGGCAGAAACTGACATTTTCTATACTTTTTTGAAGCAATTGCTCTAATTTTGTCCAAATTATCGACAATTGAAAGCATCTTTATGTAAAATTCAAATTACCACCATTTATTAAATCAATATCGATCACCACAAAAATAACAACAATAAATTATTGTTTTTTAAAAAAATAATTTAAATAAATAACACTCATAAAACTAATAAATGGGTCAATTAATAAACGAACAATGTTTTAACTTATTGTTTTTAATAATTTTAAAAAAGAAACATTTAATATTCCAATCTATTTCAGCTACTTCTTTAGTCTTATTTTTTTTATGATTTTATGCTTTAATACAGCCACTTTTTTTTTATATTTTCATCCTGGCGATGTATCCCATTGCCTGGATTGTACTTTGTACATTTGAATCGTACATATTTGAGATAGGCCTCACCATGACCCAAGTGAACGCACCAGAATTCGTTCGTAACCCTAAGCTTATTGCATGGGTGGAAGAGATTGCTAAATTAACCAAACCGGCAAAAATTGAATGGTGTGACGGTAGCGCAGAAGAATATCAACGTCTTATTGACTTGATGATCGCTAACGGCACTATGCAAGCACTTAACCCAGAAAAACACCCTGGTTCTTACTTGGCCAATTCAGATCCTTCTGACGTTGCTCGTGTTGAAGGTCGCACATTTATCTGCTCAGAAAAACAAGAAGACGCAGGTGCGACAAACAACTGGGAAGCACCTGCTGAAATGCGCGCTCGCCTGAACGGTTTGTTTGATGGTTGCATGAAAGGACGTACCATGTACGTGGTTCCTTTCTCTATGGGTCCTTTAGGTTCTCATATCGCACACATCGGTATTGAGTTAACCGACTCTCCTTACGTAGCAGTAAGCATGGCTAAAATGGCTCGTATGGGTAAAGCTGTTTACGAGGTACTTGGTACTGATGGCGAATTCGTACCATGTGTCCACACTGTAGGCGCTCCGCTTGAAGAAGGTCAAAAAGACGTTGCTTGGCCTTGCAACCCAGAAAAATATATCGTGCATTATCCAGAAACTCGTGAAATCTGGTCATTCGGTTCTGGTTACGGCGGTAACGCATTGTTGGGTAAAAAATGCCTAGCTTTACGTATTGCTTCTTCTATGGGTCGTCAACAAGGCTGGTTAGCTGAACATATGCTGATCCTTGGCGTGACTAACCCACAAGGCGAAAAACACTACATCGCAGCTGCATTCCCATCTGCTTGTGGTAAAACAAACTTCGCTATGTTGATTCCACCAGCAGGTTACGAAGGCTGGAAAATTGAAACTGTAGGTGATGACATTGCCTGGATCAAACCAGGTGAAGACGGTCGCTTATATGCAATCAACCCTGAAGCTGGTTTCTTCGGTGTAGCTCCTGGTACAAATACCAAGACCAACCCGAACTGTATGGCGACTTTAAGCCACGACGTGATCTATACCAACGTTGCTGTAACTGACAACGGTGAAGTATGGTGGGAAGGTCTAACTAAAGAAGCGCCTGCTAACCTGACTAACTGGAAAGGTCAACCACACGTTGCTGGTGAAAAAGCTGCGCATCCAAATGCACGTTTTACCGTTGCTGCGGGTCAATGCCCTTCAATTGATGCTGACTGGGAAAATCCAGCAGGTGTTCCAATTTCTGCGTTCATCTTCGGTGGTCGCCGTGCAGATACAGTACCTCTAGTTTCTGAAGCTTTCGACTGGGTTGATGGCGTATATAAAGCTGCAACGATGGGTTCTGAAACAACTGCTGCCGCTGTAGGTCAACAAGGTGTTGTACGTCGTGACCCATTTGCGATGCTTCCATTTACTGGCTACAACATGGCTGACTACTTCTCTCACTGGTTAGAAATGGGTGAGCAAGTTGGCGAGAAAGCTGCAGCTGCTGGCAACAAACTTCCTAAGATCTTTAACGTAAACTGGTTCCGTCGTGATGCTGAAGGCAACTTCGTATGGCCTGGTTTCGGTCAAAACATGCGTGTTCTTGAGTGGATGATTGATCGTTGTGAAGGTCGTGCTGAAGCGACTGAAACTCCAATCGGTTTTGTTCCTACTTACGAACAATTGAACTGGACTGGTTCTGATTTCACTAAAGAACAATTTGACCTTGTGACTTCTCAAGACAAAGATCAATGGATCAAAGAACTTGAAAGCCACACTGAATTGTTCAACAAACTTGGTGAACGCTTACCAGAAGCACTTAAAGCTCGTCAAAATGAGCTTCTAGATGCTGTGAAAAAATCTGCTTAATCAGCAGATATTGAAAAAAAGGCCGCAAGTGCGGTCTTTTTTTTAACTGTTTTTTAATAACAAGACTTTAGA
Organism: Acinetobacter sp. BSP-28; assembly: GCF_044130285.1. NCBI lineage: Bacteria > Pseudomonadati > Pseudomonadota > Gammaproteobacteria > Moraxellales > Moraxellaceae > Acinetobacter > Acinetobacter sp. BSP-28. The sequence goes on along the minus strand of NZ_JBIQOB010000004.1, from coordinate 191,539 downwards.
ACTTAACAACAACCACAAAAGGGGAAATTTCATGTTAAAAACACTAACACTTGGTGCTTGCCTGCTCGGTCTGTCCACTTTAGCAATGGCCAAACCTGAAACACCAGAACAGCCTGCTCTTCACGTTTGTGCAATCAAAGGCACGCCAGACTCTAGCCAGTTTCAGATCAAAAAGCGCATTAAAGTAGCTAAAGGTACCTATGGCAGCGTAGAAGAGCTGTATTCACGTTTTGCAGAACGTGCACATCAAGTCGGTGGTAACGTGGTCATTAACTACAACGCCAGCCAAAGATTCGGTTTCTGGCCTTGGCGTATTGTACGTCCAGTGGTTTGGGGTACTGCAGTGAAATGGAATACGCCGGTAAATTGTAAAGAAATCGGTGGCGTTGAAATTTAAGTACAGCCCACAGCTGGAACTTCAATAAAGAGAACAACTGAAACTTGCTTCACCTAAAAGACCGCTCAGGCGGTCTTTTATTTTGTGATTCATCAATTTAAGCAGCGGTATCTTCCGATCTTTTAATCAGCAATTTTAAAAGATATTGATCCAGTTTCTGTATTTCAGCATCGCCAAATTGAAAGCCCAGTTTGCTTCGGCGCCATAAAATATCCTCACAGGTTCTAGCCCACTCCTGATCCACCAGATAATCTACTTCTCTAGCAAACAAACCATGACCAAAATCTACACCCAGTTCATTGATGCTGGAAACATCCTTTAAAAACGTCCATACCCTTGAGCCATACGCATGTGCCCAGCGCGAAGCCAATGGCAAAGAGACATCCTCAATAGCCTGCATCAGCTGCTGCATTAACAACTCAACCGAAACCAAATTTTCCGCACCCGGTAACAATGCCGTTTCAGTCCAAGGCTTATGCATGTCGGGGAAGCTCGGCGCCAAATGCACCATTGCTGACTCTGCCAGTTTGCGATAGGTGGTGAGCTTTCCGCCAAAAACTGAAAGTAACGGCGCATCCTTTTCCTGCGCATGCGATATCGCCAAAGTGTAATCCCGGGTAATGGCCGAAGGATTGTCTGACTCATCATCACACAAAGACCGCACACCTGAATAAGTATATAAAATATCTTCAACTGCTAGCTGATGCTTAAAATGATCATTATAAACATCCAGCAAATAATCCACTTCCTGCGAGGTGATTTTAACCTGATCCAGATCGCCCTTATATTCATGATCTGTGGTACCAATCAAGGTGTATTGCTCCAGATAAGGAATGGCAAAAACAATACGATGATCATCATTTTGCAGAATGAAAGCTTTATCACCCTCATAAATTCTAGGCACGATAATATGACTGCCTTGAACAAGACGTAAGCCATGCGGCGATTTTAGCTTTAAATTGTGCTCAATAAACTGGAATACCCAAGGTCCGGCAGCATTGACCAAGGCTTTTGCCTGTAGCTGATAACTGCCCTGTGCATTTTCCAGCTGAAGGGTCCACAACCCCTGTTCGCGGTAAGCTGCTACGCAACGTGTTTGTGTCGCAATCCTGGCGCCCAGTTCATGTGCCTGCATGGCATTTAAAATCACCAGACGTGAATCATCTACAGCACAATCAGAATATTCAAAACCTTGCGTCATTTCATCTTTTAAAGGACTGCTGGCCGGATCAAAATGAATATGCCGGGAAGCGGCTAATTTTTTCCGCTTCCCCAGATGATCATAAATAAATAAACCGGCCCGGATCAGCCATGCAGGACGTAAATGCGGCTGATGCGGCATAATAAAACGTAAGGGACGAATAATATGTGGTGCTTTAGCCAACAGAATTTCCCGCTCTACTAAAGCTTCATGCACCAGACGGAATTCTTTATATTCAAGATAACGCAAACCACCATGAATCAGCTTACTGCTGGCAGAAGAAGTATGGCTGGCAAGATCATCCTTTTCACATAAAAAAACCGACAAACCTCGACCTGCAGCATCTACGGCAATCCCCACACCATTGATGCCACCACCAATCACCGCTACATCATAGACCGGATGACTCACTTGCATGTCCACCTCCTCTAATCCTGCTTAAACAGCAAACTTAAATTTCTTGTTGTACCAAGAAACTTAACACTATTTAAACTGAAAGGACACCAGATAATTGTCGTTCACCTCAATGGAGACAAAATGAACAAAGTGTGTATTTCTTTATTCCGACCTCTGAGATTTGATTCCATGCCTCCTTTAAACACACCCTTTTTTGTACTATTCATTTTGCACACTTTTCATACAAAACTGAAAAATCATATGCTTATACCCCTAAGATAATTGGTTTAACATCAAAAAACGATAGCGAAATGGACTTGTGCAGATGATTGATCAAAACGTTTCTCAAGTAAATTTAGATACCAAAACACGGGTCAAATCCATTCTTGGTGGTTCAGCAGGTAATCTGGTGGAATGGTATGACTGGTATGTCTATGCTGCTTTTACCTTATATTTTGCCCATGCTTTCTTCCCCAAAGGCAGCCAGACAGCACAATTACTTCAGGCAGCCGCCATTTTCGCAGTCGGCTTTTTAATGCGACCGATTGGTGCCTGGATTATGGGTATTTACTCGGATAAAAAAGGACGTAAATCTGGACTTACCCTTTCTGTAACCTTGATGTGTATTGGTTCTCTCATGATTGCAGTTTCCCCAACCCATGACCAAATTGGCATATTTGCCCCTATTATTTTAGTGGTTGCCCGACTCATTCAGGGCTTAAGCGTGGGCGGTGAATATGGTGCCAGTGCCACCTATTTGAGTGAAATGGCTGAAAGAAATCGCCGTGGCTTTTTCTCAAGCTTTCAGTATGTCACCCTGATTGCAGGTCAGCTGACTGCTCTCTGTGTATTGCTGATTTTGCAGTTTGTGCTCACCGAAGAACAACTGCATGACTGGGGTTGGCGCATTCCCTTCTTTATTGGGGCTTGCCTGGCCATTGTGGTGTTTTATATCCGTCGTGGATTGCTCGAAACCCAGTCTTTTAAAAATGCCCAAAAAGATAAAAACCAGCCCGAATCAAGCATGTTTTCCCTCTTTAAACATTATCCCAAACAGGCCTTTACAGTTTTATTTTTAACCGCAGGTGGTACTGTTGCCTTTTATAGCTATACCACTTACTTGCAAAAATACTTGGTAAATACCTCTGGATTTAGCAAACCCGAAGCCACGCAAATCACAACTCTGGCACTGTTCATTTTCATGTGCTTACAACCATTAGCCGGTGCTTTATCAGATAAAGTTGGGCGCAAGCCGATCATGATTGCCTTTGGGGTATTAGGCGTTTTATTTACCTATTTTATATTTGATCGTCTAGGCCAGACTCATGACTACTGGGCAGCATTCTGGCTCTGCCTGGCAGGTCTGGTGATTGTGACTGGTTATACCTCTATTAATGCAGTGGTCAAAGCCGAATTATTTCCCGCTCATATCCGTGCCTTAGGCGTTGCACTGCCTTATGCTCTCGCCAACACCCTGTTTGGCGGTACCGCAGAATTTTTTGCCTTAAGCTTTAAAGAAGCCGGACATGAGTCCTGGTTCTTTATTTATGTCACGATTTTAATCTTTATCTCGTTGCTAGTTTATATCTTTATGAAAGACACTAAACATCATTCCCAGATCAAGGAACATTAATCCAAAGCCATTTTAAAAAGCCTTTCTACTTTCTATATGAAAGGCTTTTTATTTATCTGTAGTATTGAAAAAAATAAACTGTTCCCTACGCATATTCGTACATTGGCTGTTGCACTTCCTTATGCTATTGCCAATACCCTGTTTGGTAGTACAGCAGAACTGGTTGCCCTCAGCTTTAAAAATGCCGGTCATGAAAACTACGTCTTCTATTACATTACCTTCATGATCGGCTTGTCTTTAATGACCTATATCTTTATGAAAGACAGTAAAAAACACAGCATGATTAGCGATGACTAAATCGAATGAATCAAGTTGAATAATCAGCTCCTGAGCTTTCTAAATGGTCACATTTGGAAAGCTTTTTTATGGGATATACAGCGCTTCAAGATCGTTAAAAAATCGGGCTTATGGCATACTGAATAGAATAATAACGCCGGGAACTTTTGAAGATGAACAAGAGATATAAATTGTTAGGTTTAGGTTTGATTGCGCTTGGACTGACTGCCTGTCAAAGTACTCCGCGCCAATACAATGGTACTGTCGGCTATCAGATTGAAAGCAAGTCTGCGGATAGCGCAACCTTGGCTTATACTTTGGCAATTCGTCAAAACCAGAGAGTAGATGAACAGAAATTACAACGCGCTTGTCAAAAAGTATTGGGCTTAAATAAACAATATAAATTAACCATTCTCAGCATTAGTGAAATTGCCAATCCGGAAATACAAACACCTCACTATGGCCGTCAACTGGGTCAAAGTCGTACCAGCATAAGTCTGAGCAATACCCCAGATTTATATAACAGTGAAGATATCGCCACTCGTCAAGCTTTAGAGGCACGTCCAAGTACCTTAAGTGTGGTTCGTTATACCTGCTCTTAGAATCTACAAGATAGATAGAAATAAGACGCTATTTATAGCGTCTTATAAAAACTGACATTACGAAATTCTTTCGCTTCATCCAGATCTGGCCATGTGGTCGCACTTCGCTCATCCAGTTTTTCATAGTTTGGATGACTAAAGTTTTTCACCCGGCTGTCAGCCACCCAGACTTCTGGGGCGAATTTTAGGAATTCATCTAGGAAAAAGCGGTTGCACTGATCATAGAGAACATCTGCTGCCAACAGCACATCAACCTGTTCTGCTTTATATAAATCATCCAGATATTCAAGTTCTACATCATTCAATGCTGCATTGGCGCGACATGCATCCAAACTGACCTGATCGATATCACAACAGATCACCCGTTTCGCCCCTGCCATTTTCGCTGCAATGGCAACAACGCCTGAACCCGCACCAAAGTCGAGGACAACCTTATCCTTGACGTGATGTGGCTCTGCAAGCAACCACTGTGCCATCGCAAGCCCTGACGCCCAGCAGAAAATCCAGTATGGGGTATCGTTCCAGATACGACAAATCACTTCATCATCTAAGCGATCGGTTGGAAAGACTGGTGGAATCAGCCATAACGAAATTGGTGTTTCAGGCAGTTGCTGTGCAAGCAGTTCACAATGTGGAATGACTTCATGCAGGGCTTGAAGGAGATGTTCAGGGGCTTGGGGGAGTTGAAAAGTACAGCTCATTGGAATTTTTTATTCGTTTTAAATTAAAGGAAATCCGTCTAATCGAGGGAAAACCCTCATCCCAACCTTCTCCCAAAGGGAGAAGGAGTATCTCATTATTTATCATAATGAATTCCCCTCTCCTTTCAGGAGAGGGTTAGGGAGAGGATTATTTTTTAAATCCCCTCATCCCAGCCTTCTCCCTAAGCCGTATACGGCGCAAGAGAAGGAAAAAAAGGCATTAACCCAAAGCTTTTTCTGCAGCTTCAACAGTTTGACGAATTAAAGTCGTAATCGTCATTGGACCTACACCACCCGGAACTGGTGTATATGCAGAAGCCACGTCTTCAATACCAACTAATTGGATATCACCTACACCGCCACCATCACGTGGATGGAAACCAGCATCTACAACGACTGCACCTGGCTTAATCCAGTCTTTTTGAATCAGTTCAGCTTTACCTACTGCACCCACAATGATGTCCGCTTGCTTAACGAAGCTAGCAAGATCTTGAGTACGTGAATGGCAAATCGTTACCGTTGCATTCGCTTCAAGCAACATTGCAGCCATTGGTTTACCCAAAATTGCAGAGCGGCCAACCACAACCGCATGCTTTCCAGCGATTTCGATGTTGTTTGCTTTCAAAATCGTCATGATACCTGCTGGTGTTGCAGAACCATAAGCCGCTTCGCCCATTGCCATACGGCCGTAACCAAGACAAGTTACACCATCAACGTCTTTAGCCAGTGAAATAGCATCAAAGCACGCACGTTCATCAATTTGAGCAGGCACTGGGTGCTGTAAAAGAATACCGTGAACATCAGGATTGGCATTGAGTTTTTCAATTTCAGCCAGTAATTCTTCAGTCGTGGTTTCTTTCGGAAGTTCAACTTTCAATGAATCCATACCGACACGGCGGCAAGCATTTCCTTTCATACGAACGTAAGTTGCAGATGCGCCATCGTCACCTACCAAAATCGTCGCAAGGATTGGAGTACGACCTGATTTTGCTTTTAACGCTTCTACGCGAGTTAACAAATCAGCTTCAATTTGCTTTGCCAATGCACGACCATCTAATACTAATGCCACGGCACTTCTCCCAAGTGTTGATATGAATCAATTTCGCACATTCTACATGAATATTTTAAATATTTTCCGTTATATGCTGCTTTTCTGCACATCTGCATAAATCTACTATTGTTTTTTTTTCAGGGCTTGATAATATACGCAGCAACAAGAGATGGCGGGGTGGCAGAGTGGTCATGCAGCGGACTGCAACTCCGTGTACGCCGGTTCGATTCCGACCTCCGCCTCCAATCTTGTAAAATGCCCGAGTGGTGAAATCGGTAGACACAGGGGATTTAAAATCCCCCGCCCACAAAGCGTGCCAGTTCGAGTCTGGCCTCGGGCACCATTTTAATACTTCTTAAAATGGTGCAATAAAAGATCCAGCGAAAGCTGGTTTTTTTATGCCTGAAATTTCTTGCAGACATATCCTAAAATTAAAGGGCGTTAAGTCCAATACTTATCCGTATCTAACTATAGCCCTGCTAAAACTTTAAAATCTTGAGTTCATTTTTACTGGGCACATTTTAAATAGCCTTGCAGACTATTATCTAATTCTTGCTGCAAATGTGCAGGCTTGACGATTTTCACATAAGGAATCCAGTAACGTACCAATGGATTCAATTCTTTCTGATGTCGAATCTGACAACTAATCAGCAATTCCCCTGTTTCCGATTCATCTACAATCACCTGTTCTGGAAAAATCCGGCGTTGCTTAAAATAAATTGCAGCCTCTCGATGCACCGATAACATGACTTCCTGTTTTTCATGCTGAAACCAAATACCATCTTCATCAGTTAATTGCTGCAGCACAGCCTGATCATGTTCAAACGGTGAAAGTCGATGACTACAGATAGTTTTCTCAATACGGCCCAGACGGTAAACGCGCAGTTCTTGCTTGCGTACAGCTGCCAAGTACCAGCTACCCATATGGTGAATTAATCGATAGGGTTTTACAACCCGTATTTGACCTCGGTAAAACAAGGCAATTTGCTGTCTTTTTTGAATACTTGCAGTGAGTAATTTGAAATGCTCAGCATACTGCGTGGTATCTTCAAAATTGTAACCTTTGGCAGAAAAAACCAGATTGGCACGGTTATCAAACAACTCTCTGAGGAAAGAGATATCTAAAGATGGATAAAGATTCTGAATGCCAGACAACTGGGCAAAGTTTTGAATATCCTGTAATTTAAAGCGCCCGAAATAAGAAGAATCCAGGTAAAATTTTTTGGTTTTAGTGTCTTGAATAAGTGGAAGATAAGAATTTAAACGATCAAAATCACGTTCTATGGTTCGGCTACTGACGCGAAATTCAAGCGCCAATTCTTGCACGCTCAGCTGATGTCCCACATTGAGTTTGGTCAATATACGAGCCAAACGTTCTGCAAGACGCTCATGTGTTGAAGGATGATCCTTCATAAAACCCCTCTTTGTGCTTTGCAGCACAGCACATAAAAATATGCAAAATTATTTAATTATCAAAAAATTATACAGCCAAATAAAAAAATAATTTTCAAATATTCCCTTCGACTTAAGGCTAATAGAGAGGTTCTAATACAGCTATTGAAGCAGCCGTTTTACGCGGCTTTTTTTGCATTTACCATTAAGACGTTCGACATAACGCTCTAAATGAAGCATCGCTTGATAAAATTTATGCAGGTTTGAATGCTCCACCTGATTACAGATAATCGCTTTATGCAGACGCTTTAAAGCACGGAAACTATGCGCATGGGTATATGGTGTTGATATAATTTTCATTTTACATCCCCTTATTGCGTGATATTTCGCCTAATCCCAAACAATTTAGTCGGATTATCTTAAAGTTTAATCTACTCCCTAGTCCTGACAGGTTGTGTCGAACAATCGACATTTTTTACCATTTTTTAAACTTTATGACCTTTTTTCTATACATTTATTTAAGTTACTTATCATTTTTTATTGTATGCAAAATAAAAGCCAACATGGGTTGGCTTTTAAATATTTAAAACGGGAATGTTTAGATAACTTCAACCACAACCTTTCCGATATGCTCGCCAGTATCCATAATGGCATGTGCATCTTGAATCTGGTCAAACTTAAAAGTTTTATAAATCATAGGTAAGCATTCACCTTTTGCCCAGAGCGGCGCAACCGTTGCTTGCAGGCCTTGTGCTATTTCAGCTTTTTCCGCTGTGTTACGCGCACGCATGGTTGAACCGGTAATGGTCAACCGCTTCATCATGATTTGACCCAGTTTAACTTCTTTGGCTTTTGCCCCGCCCAAAAATGCGATATAAACCAGACGTCCATCACGGCGAAGTAAATTCAAATTACGCTCTAAATAAGGTGCACCCACCATATCTAAAATGACATCGACACCACCATTGTCAGTTTGCTCGTTAATCACTTGCTCGAAGTCTTGAGTCTTATAGTTGATTGCAATAGTTAAATCAGAAATGGCTGCAACTTTTTCATCCGAGCCTACAGTTGCAAAAGTTTTGATGCCAAGTGATTTACACAGCATCAAAGCAGTCGTACCAATCCCGCTCGTTCCACCATGCACCAGTACAGTTTCCCCTGCCTTGGCTTTACCCATCTGGAACACATTTGCCCACACGGTAAAGAAGGTTTCAGGAATAGCCGCAGCCTGTACAAAGCTCACGCCTTCAGGAATACTCAAGGTTTGGCTTTCAGGTACCACGCAATATTCCGCATAACCGCCGCCATTGGTTAAGCCACAGACTTTGTCGCCAACTTTAAACTTAGTAACTTCACTTCCTACAGATTCAATAATACCGGCAACTTCTAGCCCCGGAACAAGTGTCACACCTTTAGGCATTGGGTATAAGCCTTGACGCTGCAAGATATCTGGGCGGTTAATGCCAAATGCATGCACTTTTACCAAGACTTCATCTGCTTTAGCTTCAGGTATTGAAACAGTTTCGTAAGCGAGTTTATCCACGCCGCCCGGTTCAGTGATGATGACTTGTTGCATAGTCGCTTGTGACATAGTTTCTTCCTGATCTATTCATTACTTTTCATGTTTAGCGCTCTATTTGAACATAGAAACAGCCGGGAATGAATAAGCATGGACTTATGTATAATTCAATAACTATTCAGCAAATTGATAATAGGCACAGCATGTTTCAGCTCATCGAATATAATGAAAATAACTTTAGTGACTATGAATGGTTTGATAGTTTTGCAGTGATTCGCTTTTATGCAGACTGGTGTGCGCCTTGCGTGCAGAACTTTCCGATCTTTGAGCAATGTGCGCTGCAAATGTCAGCATTACATAACAATATTAAATTCGGCAAAGTGAATGTAGATCAATCCCCCATTCTGACTTTGCGCTATAACGTGTATGGTCTTCCTTCAACCTTAATTTTTTATCGCGGACAAGTTGTGAAACGCATTGCTGGTGTGAAAAGCCTCGCTGAGCTTAATGCCATCATTGAACAGGTCATTTTCGAACAAACCAATCATTAATTCAGCTTATTCCGAAGTTGATTCATTCGGCAGTGCCACAAATTGCATTAGAAATTTACGCACCAATGGCAGCATCACCAGAATTAGTGGAAATGCCATCAGCCATGACAAGCTCCATGCATGCAGCCACAGAGAAAAGAAGCCATCAACAAAGCCGTTATTCAGCAACATGTTAAAGCAAGAGATTGAACCACTCATGAGGCCTGACAGGATTAAAGGCATCAACCATGTCATATGTTTGGGGTGAAATTTTGGGAGATTATTTTTCATCATTTAACCTAATCTTTTTTTAAATCGTGAATCGAATTACATACGTGCAATTTCTACTGCTGCCTGATCAATCTTTCCGGAGATTTCACGGATTTGCTCTAGGTTCAGTTCAGTATATTGAATCTTCAGGCGCAATGACGTTTTCAAGTTTTCCATCGCACGTTTAATATCGACATACTGTTCGTTGGATTGGATTTGTTGACGGACACTAAAACGAGCCAGCGTCTTTTGTAAAGTGTAATGATGCTCTGTGAGATGTACCTGACCTTGAGCAGTAATGTGATACTGCTTACGATCATCTACAGTGAGGTATGCTTCGGCAAAAGCGTGTTCTTCTAGATAATTGATGGTTGGGCAGATTGTACCTGTGCTTGGCTTGTAGTTACCGCCCACCAATGACAATACATCTTTGATGATGTCATAGCTAAACTTTGATTGTTGGGCGATGAAATGTAGTACCAACAGTTTCATTTCGCCTGCTTCAAACAGGCGTTTTCGTGTATGAAATTTCAAAAATTAAGATATACCTTAATAAAATTAAGATATATCTTAGTATGTTTAAATAAAATTAATCAAATATAAGTTTTAAACCAGATTATGAACGGAGCCCGTTGTTTTAAATTCAAATTTAAAACTCAATTTACGTTCATCTAAAAAACTCAAATAGTCATCTCTCATCAAACAATCAAAGGCTTTTTCACTTATAACATGTCCCTCTAAAATATTAAGGAGTTTTTGTCTAGCATGATCACCCCCACCAAAAAAAGACATAATATCCTTCAAATATTCCGATGGAAGTCTATCTTTAATAATATCTCTGTTTGTATCGGAAAGAATCCAAGTTTGATTAAATATAGAATCAACCTGATAATCTCTTTTTAAAATCTTATCTGCTTCATCTTTATTTCTAATTCCTTTCTCTTGCATAATTTTGTTACGAAGTGCTGCTTTTGGAAAAATATGGTGTAAATCACAGCTATATTTAGCATTTGCACCAACCACTCTGTCTACATCATAAAAATCTTTAGGTTGTTTCAAATTAAGCATAGAGACTATTGTCTTACCTAATGCACCGTTTTTATATGCTTCGCTAAAATCAACTGAAACCTCTTTTAACCATAGGGGCATTCCATCATTGAAAGTAGGTGAATCAAACCAAATCCGCATATCCCGTAAATCTTGATTTTGTTTTGCATCAGATCCTTCTCCATATCTTTGAGTAAGTCCTGCTCCAAAGTACCAAGCTTGTAATTTTTGCTTCCTTAACAACTTTAATGAATTAGTTTTATCTATTATCGGAAACTCTTCTAAAATAACAGCTACTGGTGCTAAAAGAGGACTATATACTAGCCAAGTATCTTTTCCAATAGAAATACATGAACCACAATACTCATCTAAAAGAACACATATATTATTCAAAGCTTGGCATGCCTTACTCCAAGTGTTTTCAATATGAGATTTAGTAATGACTTCTGGCAACGACACAGTTTTAGGACTTACACCTTCAAATAAAGCTATAGTTTGTAATAAATACCTTTTATTATTTTGATCTACCACTCTAATTAGGTCATAGTTTTCCATAACCTCATCGAACATTTGCTTTATCGGGATCTTCTTCGGATACATTGTTGCAACAAGCAAATCAAAAGCACCTAATCTAACGCCCGTAGTATTCATTTTAGTAAATACCTTGCAAATACCTGTTATACCCATTTTCTCTGAAATAAGCACACAAGGAACATTATAATCATAATAATTATCAAATATTCTCATGAGCGGTGCAGATAAAAAATCAACCCATTCGTTATTTACAACTATCTCTTTCTCCAACTGCTCAATAGATTCTTGAACATTCAATTTTGAATGATATTTAATTAAAGTCTGTTGCTCTATAATTTCTTCTTTAATTTGATCTCTAACAGCATTTATTTCATTAGAAAATATTGTCTTATTTTTCAATATATTTAATGGCATTAATCGACTAGACTTACCTCTCAGTCCTTTTAAAATATCATCTTGCTTTTTTAACTTAGTTAATGCTGATACTATATCAATACTCGTATCTATCCATTTTCGTATTGCAAAATCATCTTTAGGCATTCCCTCATTTACCCAACTTTCCTTGATTTTCTTTAAATCTAGATACCAAATATGCCTAGAAGTACCATTAGTCAATTTACTTAATGAAGTAAGACGCTGTTGACCATCCAGAACTAAAAATTTAGGAAGTTTTTCTGGATCCTCAGGAAAAATTTCATGAAAATTACTCCATGCAAATAAAGGATTTTCTTTATTAAGTTCAAGTATTAATAGCGAACCAATAGGATGTCCCAACAATACAGATTCAAATAAACTTTTGATATTTTGATCTTTCCAAACATAGTCACGCTGGAACTCAGGCAATTTATAATCACCATCATAAATATCCTGAATGACACTTGTTAATTTTAAGTCTTTAGATGAAATATTTGACACAAACACCCTCTTTTATTGGCTAGTATTTTGTTTAGCATCTTACCCGATTTGTTTTTATTATGAATAAAAAACCCGCCTTTCAGCGGGTTTTTTAAATCAGCTCAATCTATTAAAGACGAACCAACTCCACAATCTTCTCAGCCAGTTCTTCGACCGACTCTTGCGTGAAGCTTACATCTGTACTTTCTGCAACAGTGGTAATCACCGCAATACCTGTTTCACGAAGCAGTGCAACTTGCGCAGCATCAAGATCAGCTTTCGCAATCGCGACAATACCTTGTTGAAGCAACAAGTTTTCAAGCACTTGCGCATTTTCCAATGCTTTAGCAGATACCGTAATTGACGCAGGCTTTTGACCCAAACGTGCAGCACGGTCTTCCGCTGTGACAGGGTTGCTATGAGCACTCCATTCAACAGACTCTTCCACCATACCCGCACCAATCGTGACGTTATTCAAACGATCAATGAAGATAAACGAACCGGTGTAACGGCTGTCCTGATAACAGTCAAATACCACTGGCGCATCAAATTCAATAGTCACATTGGCAATGGCATTCAGATCAAGGTGATCTACTTGCATGTGCTCAAGTGTATTCACATTAGTACGGAAGTTAATGCCAGTCACTTTGGCCGGAACAGTTTGCGTACCAATTTTGATGTTATACAACTTGCCAATGACCAGCGGTTGATCAGCCATCCAGACCACAGTCGCTTTAACCGAACGCGAAATGGCAGGAATACCCTGATCTGCACGAACCAGCATATTACCGCGTGATACGTCAATTTCATCGTTCAGCGTTAATGTCACTGCTTGACCTGCAAATGCATGTTCAAGGTTGCCATCAAAGGTTACGATTTCTTTAACCGTTGAAGATTTACCTGATGGTAAAGCCACAACTTTATCACCGACATTGATTTCACCCAGCGCAATCGTACCTGCAAAACCACGGAAGTCGAGGTTAGGACGATTCACATATTGCACAGGGAAACGGAAATCACGTTTCGCAGTATCACGGTTAATTTCTACAGACTCAAGCGTACCCATTAAGGTTTCGCCCTTGTACCATGGCGTATTTGGCGACTTGTTCACCACGTTATCGCCATTCAATGCAGAAATAGGCGTAAAGATGATGTTGCTTGGCTTACGGTCACCCAATTGGTTCACGAAGTTTGCATAATCAGCCTGAATTTCATTGAAACGTGCTTCAGAGAATTCAACCAGGTCCATTTTGTTGATTGCAACAATAATGTTCTTAATACCCAGCAAGCTTGCAATATAAGTATGACGACGGGTCTGGGTTTGCACACCATAACGCGCATCAATCAGGATAATCGCAAGGTCACAGGTAGATGCACCTGTCGCCATGTTACGGGTGTATTGCTCATGTCCCGGAGTATCGGCAATGATGAACTTACGCTTTTCAGTAGAGAAATAACGATACGCTACATCAATAGTAATACCCTGCTCACGTTCAGCTTGCAGACCATCGACAAGTAACGCCAAGTCAGGTGCATCACCGGTTGTGCCGACTTTTTTAGAGTCACGGGTAACGGCTTGCAATTGATCTTCATAAATCAATTTTGAATCGTAAAGCAAACGACCAATTAAAGTCGATTTACCATCATCCACGTTACCGCAAGTTAGAAAGCGTAGAAGGTCTTTATTTTCATGCTGTTTTAAATACGCCAAGATATCCTGGCTAATCAATTCTGATTGATGAGACATCGCTCATAGCTCCACAAATTCGTTGAAATCGTTTTAATCCTGAATCTCCCTAAATCCCTCTTTATAAAAGAGGGACTTTTCTCCTCTCTTTAAGAAAGGGAGGTTGGGAGAGATTAATTAGAAGTAACCTTCCTGCTTTTTCTTCTCCATCGAGCCTGCCTCATCATGGTCAATCATACGACCTTGACGTTCAGAGCTTGTGGCTAAAAGCATTTCTTGGATAATTTCCGGCAAGGTGTTAGCAGTTGATTCAACCGCACCCGTTAATGGGTAACAACCTAAAGTACGGAAACGTACCGATTTCATTTGTGGAACTTCGCCCTCTTGTAGAGGCATACGCTCATCATCAATCATAATCAGTGTGCCACTACGTTCAACCACAGGACGTTCTGCAGCCAAATAAAGTGGTACTAATGGAATGCTTTCCAAATAGATGTATTGCCAGATATCCAGCTCAGTCCAGTTTGATAATGGGAACACACGAATACTTTCGCCTTTGTTCACCTTACCATTATAAAGATTCCAAAGTTCTGGACGCTGGTTCTTAGGATCCCAACGGTGTTTCGAATCACGGAATGAGTACACACGTTCCTTGGCACGCGATTTCTCTTCGTCACGGCGTGCGCCACCGAAGGCAGCATCGAAACCATATTTATCAAGTGCCTGTTTCAGACCTTGAGTCTTCATGATGTCAGTATATTTAGAACTACCATGATCAAACGGGTTGATTCCTGCTTCAACACCTTCTTTGTTCTGATGCACGATCAGATCAAAACCGTGAGTTTTTGCCATGTTGTCACGGAACGTGATCATGTCTTTGAATTTCCAGCCCGTATCGACATGCAATAGCGGGAATGGGAGTTTTGCAGGATAGAATGCTTTTAAAGCAAGATGCAGCATCACTGCAGAATCTTTACCAATAGAATACAACATGACCGGATTTTCAAATTCGGCAGCCACTTCACGGATAATGTGAATACTCTCAGCTTCAAGCTGTTTAAGATGAGTAAGTCTTTCCTCAGTTATGGACATTGACAACACCAGCTCAGATCAACGTGTACTTATTACACTTTTAAAAATATATATATTCATTATAGAGATTTAGTTATCACATCTATTGCTTGTTTTATTATATTGATATGCATATTTGTCATATAAAGCTTATCTAATAAAGAGTATAAGTTTTTATTAATGATTCACTTAAATGATGATCTATTATTTTATTCAGATATGACCGTTACCACAAGCCAACATTAAAATGTACAAAATATCATCTGATTGGTTATTCCTCTAAAACATCTATGTAATTCGTACTGAAAATTGCATAGAGTACTCAAATTCCCTCCCATCTCCTATGTTCTTTTGAATTATGCTTACGCTAGACCTTACTCTTGAATCCGTTAAATCCAACCTGGAACAGGCACAGCTTGCAGGTCATATCTATCAACACAATGAGCATTTGCTAATCTTGCAGGAACCATTAAATGATGATGGTTCAATCCTGAATAATTTTGTGCAACATGAACTCACTGCTGACCAGATCGGGCTGCAATTTGGACTAAGACTTTCGGATAACCATGTTGATTTTTTAATGGGGGTCACCCATAGCAACCAAGACCGTAGCTATGAAATTGGTGCGGGTAATCTTAAGGCCGATCAAAAAGCCTTTAACTTGCTGTATGCTTTTTATAACTATCCAAAGGCATTTTATCTGGTGAGCCTGCCACTGACAGCCAATAGCGCCCAGCTTGAACATGCCATTGAAACGCAACTGTTCAGTCAGGCCAAGTTAGATTTCTTGAATACTGCTGTCAAAATCAATCCAATGGGACAACAAGTGAACTGGATGAAAGCCTTTATTCTGCAACAAGCCCTAGAAATGAAAGTCCGTATTCAAACCTGTTTGATGTAATAGCTGTTATTCAAGATACCTGTCATTCAAATCATGCAAAATAGCTCAGTGGATGATGGGTATCTGTTTACTTCAACCAGATCATTCCCTGTCAGCACAACCAAATACTCTCTTTAAAAAACAATAAAACGATAAAATGCCAATGACTTTGAATCATGATTGACTGAAATCAAGTACTTTTTTTAGACATCCCTTCACTTCAATGTTATCTTTAATAACGTTTACTTTGAAATAAAAACCAATAATTTTTAATTATTTATAGCAAGAGAGATAGAGAAAAACCCATGTGGGAACTTATTACACATCCCTCGAACCTGATTTTTAGCGTGGCAATTTGCCTGATGCTATTTCTGGGAGCGTTAGAACTGACTTTACTGGTCTTGGGCGGAGGTTCTCAAGGCTTCCTGGATCAATTCTTTCCAGACGACTTCACCTCACCGCAACATGCTGAACTCGGTATTGATGCCGATCAGAGTATTTTTACTCAAGTTCTAAATTGGCTGTATGTGGGTCGTGTGCCATTTTTTGTCTGGCTGATTACTTTCCTCACCCTTTATGGTTTAACCGGTTTTATTCTGCAAAGTATTTTCCATCATTTTACTGCACACTTTTTTAGTATCTGGATCATAGCGCCGGCCTGTCTGTTTCTGTGTATGCCTCTGGTGCGTTATAGCAGCATGATCATGGTGAAAATTTTACCCAAAGATGAAACCACAGCAATTTACAGTGATGAACTGATTGGTCGCACTGCCCTGATTATTTTAGGTGAAGCCAAACCCAATTCACCTGCGCAAGCCAAAGTTCAAGACCAGTTTGGCCACACCCACTATATTTTGGTGGAACCTGAACAAGATGAAATTTTTACTCAGGGTCAGTCTGTAGTGCTGACTCAAAAAACCAAAAATGGTTTTCAAGCCATTATTTTTTAATTTTTTCTTTATAAAACAATTGAGATAACAATGTTAACGTCCAACTTATATAGCATTTTAATTATTACCGGGGTGATTTTTGCAGCTCTGGTGATTATCGGCATTATTATTGCCCGGCTTTATCGTCGTTCCAGTAAAGAAATTTCTTTTGTACGTACCGGTTTTGGGGGCGAAAAGGTGATTTTAGGGGGTGGTGCCATTGTACTGCCTGTGCTGCATGAAATTATTCCAGTCAACATGAACACCTTGCGTCTGGAAGTGCGTCGTGCTGATGACCAAGCCTTAATTACCCGCGACCGTATGCGTGTCGATGTCATGGCTGAATTTTATGTCCGGGTAAAACCAACGGCCGATTCTATTGCAACGGCGGCACAAACCCTCGGGCAAAAAACCATGTCGCCCAATGAACTGAAAAATTTGGTCGAAGGGAAATTTGTAGATTCGTTACGTGCTGTGGCTGCAGAAATGGCTATGGAAGAACTCCATGAAAAACGTGTCGACTTTGTCCAGAAAGTACAGCAAGTGGTCTCTGAAGATTTGCATAAAAATGGTTTAGAATTAGAAACGGTTTCTTTGACAGGTTTAGATCAAACCGGGTTTAAATACTTCAACCCGCAAAATGCCTTCGATGCAGAAGGCCTAACCAAACTCACTGAAACGATTGAAGATCGTCGTCGTAAGCGTAACCATATTGAGCAGGATACTGATCTGGCAATTAAAACCAAAAATTTGGAAGCTGAACAGGCACGCTTACAGATTCTGCGTGAAGAAGAATATGCAAAAATGCAGCAAGAGCGTGAAATTTCTATTCGTAAGGCTGAACAACTGGCAGAAATTGCGACACAGGAAGCGGCTAAAAAACGTGAAGCTGAAGAAGCACAAATTGCTGCTGAACGTGAAGTTGAACTGAAACGTATTTTGGCTGCACGTGATGTTGAAAATGAAAACATTCAAAAAGCACAGCTGATTCAAAAAGCCCAAGTAGAACAGAAAAAAACCATTGAACTGGCAGAGCAAGATCGTGCCATTGCCATTGCAGAAAAATCCCGTGCCGAATCTGAAGCCAAAGCTCAGGCCGATCAGGCGCGTGCTGAAGCTGTAAAGGCAGAAGAACAAGTATTGACCGTTCGTGAAACACAGCGTGCAGAACGTGAAAAGGCTGTTGAACTGGTTGCAGCCAAACAGGCAGCAGAAAAAGATGCCATTGCCATTACTGTTGCAGCCGAAGCGGGTAAGAAAGCTGCAGTTGATGAAGCTGATGCTATTCGTACAGCTGCTGAAGCTGAAGCTGAAAAAGTTCGGTTAAAAGCCAAAGGTGAAGCCGATGCAAAAGTGTTACTTGCGCAAGCCATGGAAAAACAATACCAGGTCGATGCTGATGGTACGCGTGCAGTCAATGAAGCGAATAATATCTTGTCAACTGAACAGGTTGAAATGCAGATTCGTCTGGCCTTATTGAAATATTTACCAGACATCATTCGTGAAAGCGTTAAACCGATGGAAAATATTGATGACATCAAGATTTTGCAAGTGAGTGGTTTAGGCGGTGTCGGTGGTCAACATACAGCAGGTGAACCCACCTATGAACAGGGACAGATTGCCTTATCTGACCAGGTGGTGAACAGTGCTTTACGTTATCGTAGTCAAGCCCCACTTATTGATAGCCTGATGAATGAACTGGGTATTCAAGGTGGTGACATTAATGGCTTGACTCAAAGTTTAAAACCGCAAGCCACTGAATCGAGATAAATTTTTCCAAGCAATAAAAAATGCAGTCTTAACGGCTGCATTTTTTATTTAAATTGCATCAATTTTATACAATTACCCTGCATAAACTCACTTGAGTAATGCCTGTAGAACGCTACATTAACTGCTGATATGACCTATATAGAGCATAATAATGACTCACTCTATTTACCCGTGCCTGTGGTTTGGAAAAAATGCCCAAGCGGCCTTTGAATGGTATTGTTCTATTTTTCCGCATAGTCACATGATTGAAACCAATGAGTATGCGGCAAAAGCAAATTTTGCAGGCGTACCCTTTCTAGGGATTAACGGTGGTCCTACTTTTCACCCCAACCCTGCCATTTCCTTTATGGTCATCTGTGAAAACCAAACCGAGATTGATCACTTGTGGAATCAGTTAATCGAAGGTGGTTCTAGCTTAATGGAATTAGGCCCATATACCTGGAGTGATTATTACGGCTGGTTGCAAGATCAATATGGTTTTAGCTGGCAGCTCTATTTAGGCAAATTATCGGATGTCAATCAGCAAAAAATTGTTCCAACACTCATGTATTGCGGCGCATATCAGGGGCAATGTCTGGCTGCCTTGAATTTTTATCAAAGTCTGTTTCACAATTTTCGCACACAAGGCATTTTAAAATACAGCGAAGGCGAATATGCCGGACAAGTGAAACATGCCCAAGTGATCGCCAATCACTTCACCCTGATGGCCATGGATAGTGGCATTCCCCAGCCGTTTGAATTTAATGAAGCGGTCTCTTTGATCATTGAATGTGAAAATCAGGCCGAGATTGATTATTACTGGAATAGCATTACGCTAAAAGGCATCGAAAACCAATGTAGCTGGTGCAAAGATCAGTTTGGAGTAAGCTGGCAAATTCACCCTGAAAATTTGAGTGAAATTCTCAAGCAGAACCCACGCGCACAAGCAGCAGTATTTAAAATGAAAAAGCTGGTGATTCATGATTTGATCCATGCCTGACCACTTCACAATAGGGTGACTTCATCATAAAACAACCATCAATAAATTGATATTTTTGGAAAACTCAATAGATAATAAGAGCGAGTATAACAATGAATAATTTAAAAAATTTATACCGGAACAGGTTTAGCCGCTGTCTGTATTGGAGCTTAAGCTGGCTGCCACTGTCTACACACGCTGCAGATCTTGTGCAAATCAAATCCCATCCTATTGATGCAATTGTGCAGCAAAACCTGACACAAAAATCAGTCGCGCCGCCATTAAAAAAAACCGGCAAAATCGATCAGATGCGTATCATGCATATCGATATTGACTATGTGTTTGATAAAGATAAAGCACAGCAGCAAAAAAATATTCGAAATTTAATCCAGAGGATTAACCTGATTCAACCCAATACCATTTTTTTGCAAGCCTTTGCTGATCCCGATGCAAATGGTTCAGCCGATCAGGTGTACTTTAAAAACCGCCACATCCCTACCAGAGACAATCTTTTTCCTCTTTTGGTCAGCCAGATTCGTAACAAGACCCAGGTCAAGCATGTTTATGCCTGGTTACCTTTAATGTCATGGGAGTTTCCAAAACGTTACAAACTGACTTATGTTTCACATAATGAAGGTGGAAAACAGGGCTATATTCGGGTTTCCCCATTTGATCCGAAAAACCTTCAATATGTTTCTGAGATTTATTTAGATTTTTTCAAATCAAATGTAGTAGATGGAGTACTCTATCATGATGATGTCACGCTGAATGATTATGAAGACAGCTCTGCACCAGCACAAAGTATGTACCAGACTTGGGGATTTAGTGCAGATCAATTATTAAAACAGCCTCGGCAATCTAAGCAATTACAATTTGCAAAATTCAAAACAGCGTATCTGGATCAATTTGCCGCAGGCATTACCAAAATCATTAAACAACAACAGCCTCATCTACTGACTGCACGCAATATGTATGCACCAGTGGTATTAGAGCCTCGTAGTGAAAACTGGTTTAGCCAGTCCATGCCAAGTACTTATCAATATTATGATTACAATGCCATTATGGCGATGCCTTATATGGAAGAAGCGGATGACCATCAACAGTTCTATTTGGACCTTATACAACGGTCAAAAAAATACGACCCGGATTTGAGTCATACAATCTTTGAACTTCAAGCATTGAATTGGAGAAATAACAAAAAGCTCTCCACCGAGGAAATTGTGGATACCATCAAGTTTTTAGAAAAACACGGGGTAAAACATATTGGTTATTACCCCGATGATTTTGTACAGGAACATCCTCAGCCTTCTAAGCTGAAATCCGCTTTTTTAACTGGTGATTAGTCTCAAAAAACTCCAATAACCCTTTATTGTTATAATAAAGGGTTAAATTCCTGGCCTGTTGCATATTGATAATATCTGCCGTATTCACCTTAAAACTATTGGCAAGTTTGGGCACTGCGACCGCTAATGGGGTTTTTCTACGGTCCTTGCCTGAAAAGCGAGCCCAGTTATAAGTGGCCCAAAGCAATAGCGCAACAATAAAGCTTAAAATCATCACCACAATATTCATTAAACTTAATTGGCTATTGGGTTGAGCTTGTATGACCAGTTGCTCATAAATGGTTTGACCCTCAAACCACCAAAAAAACAGGGTCAACACTGGCATAAATAACCACATGAACATAAACCAGCCGACGATTTGCAAACTGTAACCCACACTTTTATTACGTACATATTCAGGTTGATCAATATACTCGGGTAGTTCTAATTTTGACTCATCTTCAATTAAATAATATTTATATACTTTAGTCATTTTCTGGCGCTCCTCTAAATCCACGATCTGGGCTTACCCAACGTGCACGTTTTTGAGTCTTGAAAATCGTTTTAGGTAATGCAACCACTGTCGTCAGCATCGTCAAAATCCAGAAGAACAGTGGATACCAAATGACCCAAAAATAGTTCCTGAACATTCGGGCTTTATCATAGGGTTTATCGATACATAAACTAACAAAGAATTGAATAAGGCAGGTTACACCCAGAATAATCCCGTACCATTGTGGAAAGAGAGATTGTATTGCCCACTCTCCGGGTAAAGAAAAAAACAGGCCATAGAGATATAGGATAATAATACCGAACATCACATATGCCCAAACCACACTGATAATGGATTCAAGCGCAATAGGCCACATACGGCGTCGATTCCACCTAAACAAGCTCGGTAAATAAGCAAATAAGACCTCTACCCCTCCTTGTGCCCAACGCAAACGCTGTTTCCACAAACCATTGAAGGTTTCAGGCATATAGATGTAACACAATGCTCTTGGGACATATTGCAAATCCCAATGATCGAACTGTAAACGCCATGATACATCGATATCCTCTGTAATCATGTCATCACGCCAATATCCAATCCGGTCTAGTGCCGTTTTACGAAAACCAACTATTGCGCCTGAAACAGTAAAGATGCGCCCATAGGTACGTTGTGCACGTTTAATTAATCCAATAATAGAAGAGAATTCACCAACCTGAATTTTGCCCAGAATACTGGAGCGGTTCAAAATACGTGGATTCCCCGTGACTGCCCCAACCCGTGGATAATGGGTTAAATGATGCATCATCCATACCACTGCATGTGGATGTATTAAGGCATCACCATCTATACAAACCAGATATTCATTTTGACTCACCATTGCCCCGGCACGTAAAGCATAGGCTTTGCCTTGGTTTTCAGCCAAATGAACAACTCTGAGTTTCGGATATTTCTGCAAAAGCTCATCTAGAATTTCGGCAGTTTTATCCTGACTACCATCGTTCACAGCAATGACTTCAAAATTCGGATACTGAGTTTGCATGGCAAATTTAATGGTATCCCTAACCTGTGCAGCCTCATTAAAACAAGGAATAATGATACTGCATCCATGTTCGCTGGGATGAGGTAATACCGGTTTCTTGCGTTCATGTTTTAGGTAAAACCAGATTCCACCTGCAATCCAAAGCCAAGCCATAAATAATGGGTAAAAAAAAGCAAAACCAAAATATAAATCACTAATTTTAAATAAACTTATGTCTTCCATCATTTCCTCCCCTTCGCAGTATTATTTTCATAGGGATTACGATAAGTGAGTGGGCTGGTATTAATACTCAAGTCTTTGTAAAGATGCTCTTGAACTTGCTGTCCAGCCTTCAATTGATAATTATTAATCCCAATTTTTTGTACGGATAATTTCTTTAATTCCTGATAATATTGCGAATATTCTTTCCAATCGCTTTTTTTAGCATCCTGATTTACGGTAAAACTAACAATTAAATACTGTTTTTGTTGAGGGTTTAATTTTTCGAGTTGTTTTTCTACTGCTCTAAATATTCCAGAATCTTTGACCGGATCGAATTCAACATAAAGAAAATCATTATTATTTAAACTATATTCCATCAAAGGCATTAACCCATCTACATGTTTATCCTTTAAGGTGATTTTCAAAACAGTTTGATAGTTATTACTGATATTGGTGTAATATTTTGCTTGTTTTTTAGCTTGCTCTTTTATGTCAAAAACCTGTTTTATTTTTTGAGCACATTGCGCATCCCAAGTCTTTTGCTGTATCGCACAATTGAATTCATCTCCAGTATCGATCATTAAACCTTCAACTGAAGAATTATATTTAACTAATTCCGCAGTTAGATCTGCAAAATTGAGTCCCTGTTTTGTTTGTAAACTGATCGGCAATTCCGCATATACCCGATTACCTACACGGGTACGTGCTTGCCAAACCATACGATTTAATAAATCTTGACGCATGCCTAATTGACGATTTGGGAAATAGGCAACATCTATTTTTCCATCACCATTCTCATCCGCTACGGTTTTTAATAAAATAGTATTGGTTTGTAATGCATTAATCTGATCTAAAAATTGCCCAAGTTTTTGATCAAAAACTTGATTATTTGTGCTGACCATTTCAGCCAAATCAAAACGGATATAACTTCTACGCTGTTTATGAATATCACTGGCAAAAGTCAAGAAATCCAGCATTTCTGCATGCAGCATTTCAGGAGTTGGATTATTCATTACCAGTGCACGTTGATAGGTTTGTCCCGAATCAGCCAGGGTTGACATACTCCCCAAGCTAAATGACATAGGCAAACCAGCTTTTTCTGCAAGTACTTCACTTTCCTTGGTCACGGCACCATAAGGCCAGAATATAGCTCTTGTATCTGTTCCCAATTCAGTGTCTAAAATTTTCTTAGACTGTGTTAAATCTTCTATGACCCGTTTTTGATAGGCTGGATCAGATTCATAACGTTGATATTTTGGCAAAAATTGACGTGTAATTGCCGCAGGCTGCATACTTTGTTGTGGATTGGCAAGTATGCCCTTATGCATATTGTCCGAATGTGAAACAAACTCTACCAGACCTGAGCGCTGCATTTCACGCATTTGATCCCAAGACATTAAGCTGTTTTGACCATAGGCCTCATAAGCATCTTTGGTATTACCGTTAATCCAGCTTGTCGGAATAGCAAAAGCAGCGAAATATTTATACTGTTTCAATAATGGAAAAACACGGGTATAACTACTAAGTGCTCCATCATCAAATGTTAATAACACTGATTTTTTAGGTAATTTTATTTTCTTTTGCCGAGCCTCCCACACATCTTGCAAACTGATAACTTGCCATCCTTCCTGTTTTAGCCATGCAAAATAGCGTCCTAAATTTTTAGTACTAATGGCATACAGATCCCGATCTCCTTCGCGGGCCACATCATCCCGAACATCATGAAAAGTAATGGTAATAAATAAATTGTCAGGTATTTCAGTGGTATTTTTGGTTATATTTTGAGCAAAACTCGCTGCTGGAAAGGCGCATACCGTTACCATGACAGCAGAAAGTAAAGTTTTTATCACTTGTTTCATTAAAAAATTCCTTTAAAGCCCACTGTTGCGTAAGTTTTTTCTTCATCTTCACCATCATAAGGATGTGTTCCCCATCCTATGCCATAGTTCAGACTCCATGTCCGGGAAACCTGCCAATCATGCTGATAAAAAACGTTATAAATTGGTTTTGCGGAATAATTATCTTGTCCAAAAGTTCCAACGCTAGCTTCAAAATGTTGCGTGAAATCGCGATCATATCTACGCCAAGTAATCCATTCATGCTTCAAAGTTAATTCTGCACTGTAACTTTCTTCAGGATTGAAATAGTCAACAATGACATCTTCGTTCTGGCTGTAATAACCAGCCAAAGTCAAACTGGTAAGATGATGCGGGGCTTGGAAAATCCGTTGATTCAAATATGCTGAAACCTCTTGGCGTGTATTATCATCATCAATGTCGGTTAACTGATAGACAAGCCCAGCTTTACGGGATTCATGCTGTTGCCAGTTCAAATCAAAAGTATAAGATTTTCCTTCATTACCATTTCTGATGGCCTGTAATGGAATATCCGCCTGACTATTAAATCCAAAGGCATACTGCCAATGATCATTCAACCATTGTGACCAATTGACCTTAACCCCAAAGCGATCTTGATCCTGCTCATTATCTATACTCTGAGACAACATGACATTCACTGCCTTACGACGCGATGCCCATTCCAGCCCCAGACCTACGCGTTGATCTTCAATTGTGCCCGTATCATATTCACCAGACCGGAAACTGTGATCAACATAGGTACGATAATTATCAAAAAACCATGGACTGTGAATGCGTGTTAAATGATCCTGCTCCCGGTTCCCTCTCAAACGATTGAGCAAAGCCGAGTTATCAGAGTCACTTTCTGAAAAATTACTCAGATGTTGAATAGAGGCATGATTACGGTCATTAAGTTGTTTTTTATTTTTTACTACGGTCGTATCTTCAGGCATAGTTTGCATGAGTTCAGCACTTTCGAGACGCCATTGCTGGATATTTTCCAAAGCTTGTAGGTTTTCTAAATGGCGGATTCGGATTCCTTCATCTACCGGCATGACTCCATCCCATTGAGATACAATCCATTCGGCACGTTGCGGGTTTTCTCGTAACAGTTGAATAAATGCACGATTATTTTGAAAAAGTACGTTATTGGGTGCTTTTGCAACTAGCTCTTCATAGTATTGTTCTGCTTTGGCATAGTCTTGACGATAGGCATAATTAAGCCCGACTAAAGCTAAATATTCACTCCTGTCATCATGGGTAACTCTATCCACACCTTTAGCATTACTGTATTGGAAAGTAGGTAATACTTTGTCCATCTCTTTAAGTAATTGATCAGCTTCTTTATATTTTTCCTGTTCAATTAACGAGTAATATAAACCTGCATAGAGTTCAAAATGAGCATAGTTCTTTTCATTCAATAAGCTTTTATAAATTTTTTCAGCTATTTGAGGTTGTTGATTCTTAAAGTAAGCATCTGCAATCGCTTGACGCACGTAAGGAGGCATTTGCTCTATAGGCACTCCAGTTTTTGGAATTTGCTCAAATACTTTTTTAGAGCGATTTCGTTCGTTTAAGGCATAAATATATTCATAGTAAAAACGTCGCTTCCAATTAGGATCATTCGGCAATTGCGATTCGTATTGCTCCATATCTGCAAGCACTGCATCGAGTTGCTGATACGGCTGTTTTCGTCCGCGATAAATTGAAAGCTTATAATATTCCACGGCATTTTGAATCCGCTGGGAAAATTCGTTAATTTTGGCATTGGCTCTAAGGTCAGTATTTTCTTTTAGCGATTTACTATTTTGTATGAAGTTTTCAGCATTGGCGTAATCTGCATTGTCCAGTAATGCCAATGCATACTGTTCTTCTGTACTAATATCCTTGCTCTTTTCAATCGCCAGATTAGCCGTATTCAATGCCTCAACAGGCATATTCAGCCTCCGGTAAGTATAAGAAAGCTGTGCTAAATAATCTGCTTCGACCTGATTAACATCAACTTTAGAAAGTGTCTTTTTCGCCTCAGCCGTTTTACCCGCTTCCGCTTGCAAGATACCGATCCATACTGTCCATATCTGATTTTGATCAATTTGGGCGAATTTTTTTGCCCAATATTCAGCTAATTCAAATTTTTTTAAATCCCGCAAGGCTTTAAGCACATTGACTTTTCCATAGCCTGGAAATTCTTGACTTTGTATGCCCTTAAGATATCGAATATCCGACTCTGTAAACTTTTTATTTTCATAGGCCATCACCACAAAATCAGCAATCAATTTCTGATTATTGGGATAACGGGCCAATAATTGTCTGAGCTTTTGTAATCCAGGCTCCACCTGGCCCTCTTTAATTAAGGGTACAATTTTTTCACGCTGTTGATCCACAACGTCCTTATAGATCAATTCTGAGTATGACAATGTAGAAAACAGTAAAGTCCCACAAGAGATCGAGAGTACAGTGAAATTAAAGTTCATAATTAAAATATTCTTTATTCATTGTTATTAAAGATCACATTGTAATCCACAATATATAAATAAAAGACTGGATTAACAAAAAAATGTGTTTCGTTTTGTGTTTTTTATTATTTTATGTGATATATATCACATTATTTTAATTGTGAAATATACTAGTTTTTTTTTCTTGTTGCTTTACTTTAACGGCAATATTTTGCTTATTCAACAAGTATATTTTTTATACAATCATCAATTTTAATCTTCTACTAAAATACCTCTTCTCATGAACTACCACTTTATATTAAGTTCTTAAATGGCTGATATCATCCCAATTGTCAAAGGTTGCGCAATAAAAAAAGCCCTCAATTGAGGGCTTTCAAACTTACTTAGTGAATCAAGCTATACCTTTGCGTTTTAGCACTTCCAACATGGTTGAACCAAGTTCTGCAGGGCTACGGGTATAAGCCATGCCCGCTTTTTCAAAGGCTGCAAATTTTTCTTCTGCTGTGCCCTTACCTCCAGAAATAATTGCACCCGCATGTCCCATACGTTTGCCTTTCGGTGCTGTTACACCTGCAATATAGCCCACAACCGGCTTAGTGACATGCGACTGAATATATTCAGCTGCTTCTTCTTCTGCGGTACCGCCAATCTCACCAATCATGATAATGGCTTCGGTTTGCGGATCTTCCTGGAATAGTTTCAGGCAGTCAATCTGGTTCATGCCCGGAATCGGGTCTCCCCCAATACCAATACAGGTAGATTGACCAAGACCGAGCTTGGTCGTTTGCGCCACAGCTTCATAGGTCAATGTTCCTGAACGCGAGATAATCCCGATTTTACCTGGTTGATGAATATGACCCGGCATAATCCCGATTTTACATTCCCCTGGTGTAATAATACCCGGACAGTTTGGACCAATTAAACGTGTACCATTCCCATTGCTTTCAAGGTAGCGTTTCGCTTTTAGCATATCTAAGGTAGGTACACCTTCGGTAATGACAACAATGAGTTCAATACCTGAATCTACCGCTTCTACAATGGAATCCAATACAAATGGAGCAGGTACATAAATCACAGAAGCATCTGCACCTGTTTCTTTTACCGCATCTTTCATTGTATTAAAAACGGGAAGATTTAAATGGGTTTGACCGCCTTTACCGGGAGTTACCCCACCTACAACTTTGGTGCCGTATGCCAGTGCTTGTTCTGAATGAAATGTACCATTTTTTCCTGTAAAGCCCTGTACCAATACCTTTGTGTCTTTATTAATTAATACGCCCATGTTTGATACTCCTTAAGCTTTTACAGCAGCGACAATTTTTTCTGCAGCATCAGCTAGACCTGATGCAGAGATTAACGTTAGTCCAGATTCATCCAATAACTTGGCCCCCAGTTCTGCATTGTTTCCTTCCAAACGCACAACGACCGGCACGGCTACGTGAACTTCCTGAACCGCTGCAATGATGGCTTCAGCAATCATGTCACAACGTACAATTCCACCAAAAATATTAATTAAAACCCCTTGTACCGAACTGTCTGCCAAAATAATTTTAAAGGCTTCAATCACGCGTTCTTTGGTTGCCCCACCGCCTACATCAAGGAAGTTTGCAGGCTGCCCCCCATACAATTTGATGATGTCCATGGTCGCCATGGCAAGCCCTGCCCCATTAACCATACAGCCGATGTTGCCTTCCAGAGCTACATAATTCAGGTCATGTTCTGAAGCTTTCAATTCACGTTCATTTTCCTGAGACTTATCGCGCATCGCTGCAATCTCTGGTAAACGATACAATGCATTAGAGTCGATCCCTACTTTGGCATCCACACATAAGATGTCGCCATTTTCACGGACTGAAAGCGGGTTAATTTCAAATAAGGCAAAGTCATTTTCAATAAATGCCTGATAAGCCGCGGTCATGATTTTGACAAACTGATTAATCTGTCCATCTTTTAAATTCAGCGCAAAAGCCACTTCACGAGCTTGAAATGGCAATAAACCCACCAAAGGATCAACTTCAACTTTTATAATTTTTTCAGGGGTTTCTTCAGCCACCTTTTCAATTTCGACACCACCTTCGGTCGATGCCATAAAGGTTACACGACGGCTAGAACGATCTACAACTGCACCCAAATACAACTCGCGTTCAACAGGATAGACATCTTCAGAAACTAAGATGCTGTTGACTGGCTGCCCCTTGGCATCAGTTTGATAAGTCACCAAACGTGTCCCAATGATCTGGTTGGCATAATCTGCGGCTTCTTGCGCAGACTTCACCACTTTTACTCCACCCGCTTTACCGCGCCCCCCGGCATGAACCTGGGCTTTAAGTACTGCAAATTTCCCTCCAAGCTGCTCAAAAGCTTTTACGGTTTCTTCTGCATTTGTTGCCAGGATGCCCTCTTGAACCGGCATACCATATTTTTTTAATAACGTTTTTGCTTGATACTCATGTAAATTCATTGAACAACCTTTTACTACTTTTTTACTTTGTTATAACCAACCAATACCCAGACATCCGTCAAAGCAGTATCAGCATTTTTTAAAATCTATCTTATCTTTATTTTTAGATGATTATTCATACAAAAACAACCATCAAATACAAAAAGAGCGGCCTAAGCCGCTCTTTTTTTGTCTTACTTGCGTTTACGCTGAATCGCGTGAATCGCACGGCCATCTACAGCCAAAGCAGCCTCATGAACCACTTCAGAGAATGTAGGGTGACCAAAAGTCATTAACTGAAGATCTTCAACTGAAGATACAAACTCAAGTGCGATCATACCTTGGTGTACGATGTCAGACGCAGCAGGCCCAATCACGTGCATACCGAGTAAACGATCAGTTTTTGCATCAGCAACAAACTTCACGAAACCAGCATTTTCACCAGCAGCCATTGCACGACCATTCGCAGCAAAGCCGAATTGACCAGTTTTAACTTCGTGGCCTTTTTCTTTCGCTTGCTCTTCTGTTAAACCTACCCATGCCGCTTCTGGATGTGTGTAAATTACAGAGATGATTGTGTCATAGTTCACTTGTGCAGCATGACCGTGAATACGCTCAGCAGCCATTACGCCTTCTTCCATTGCTTTATGTGCAAGCATTGGACCACGTACCAAGTCACCAATCGCATATACGCCTTCAACAGAAGTCGCACACCAGTCGTTTACTTCAACTAAACCACGTTCAGTCAGTTTAATACCGCAGTCATCAGCCAATAAGCCTTCAGCATATGCACGACGGCCTACACAAACGATCAACTTGTCGAAAGTTTGAGTTTTTTCTTCGCCACCTTGGGTATACTTAACTGTAACTTCACGGCCATTTACTTCAGTACCGGCAACTTTAGCGCCAACACGGATATCAAGACCTTGTTTAGTTAAAACTTTTTGGTAGTCTTTAGCCAACGCTTTATCAGCCATTGGTAAGAATGCATCCATTGCTTCAAATACAACAACTTCAGCACCAAGACGACGCCATACAGAACCAAGCTCTAGACCGATAACACCCGCACCAATTACACCTAGGCGCTTAGGCACTTCTTGGAATTCAAGTGCGCCAGTAGAGTCAACAATAATGTCTTGATCTACAGGAGCTACAGGAATATTTACAGGCACAGAACCAGTCGCAAGAATCACGTATTTAGGTTCTAAAACTTGAGTTTCACCTTCGTGAGATACAAACTCAACTTTTTTACCCGCAAGTAATTTACCTGTACCTTTTAACCATTCGATACCATTGCCTTTTAATAGACCATCGATACCCATTGTTAATTGGTTAACAATTTTGTCTTTACGTGCAAGTAATTTTGCAAGATCAAACTTCACTTCACCTGTGGTAATACCGTGATCATCTAAGTGATGCACTGTATCTTCATAACGGTGTGAAGAGTCAAGCAAAGCTTTAGACGGGATACAACCGACGTTTAAGCAAGTACCGCCTAAAGATGGTTTACCTTTATGGATGCGTTTTTCGATACACGCAACTTTGAAACCCAATTGTGCAGCACGAATTGCAGCTTCGTAACCACCTGGGCCACCACCAATTACTACTAAATCAAATTGTTGAGACATTATGCTCTCCAAAAATGGGCCTAGAGGATCACTCTAAGCCCATGGATTTATTCTATAAAATTAAAGATCAAGGATAAGACGAGCAGGCTCTTCTAACAATTCTTTGATTGCTACAAGGAAACCTACCGCTTCTTTACCATCAATTAAACGGTGATCATAAGAAAGCGCTAAGTACATCATTGGCAAGATTTCTACTTGACCATTAACTGCCATAGGACGGTCTTGGATTTTGTGCATACCCAAGATTGCAGTTTGTGGTGTGTTCAAAATTGGAGTAGAAAGCAATGAACCGAAAGTACCACCATTAGTAATAGTGAAAGTACCACCAGTCATGTCTTCAATACCTAACTTGCCATCACGTGCTTTACCAGCATACGCGCGAATACCATTTTCTACTTCAGCGTAGTTCATACGGTCGGTATCACGTAATACAGGTACCACAAGACCACGGTCGCTTGATACTGCTACACCGATGTCATAGTAACCGTGATAAACAATGTCATCACCATCAATAGAAGCGTTTACAGCTGGGTAGCGTTTAAGTGCTTCAGTCGCTGCTTTAACGAAGAATGACATGAAGCCTAGACGTGCACCATGACGTTTTTCAAATGCGTCTTTATATTGAGCACGCATTTCCATGATTGGTTTCATGTTCACTTCGTTGAACGTGGTCAACATTGCTGTTGATTGAGTAGCAGCAAGTAAACGTTCAGCAACACGTTTACGAAGACGAGTCATAGGAACACGTTTTTCGATACGTTCACCAACAGCAACACTTAAAGGCGCAGCAGCAGGAGCAGCCGGTTTAGCTTGATGAGCTGCAACATCTTCTTTAGTGATGCGGCCACCGCGACCAGTACCAGCTACATCGCTCGCTGCAATACCAGTTTCAGTCAATGCTTTACGCACTGCTGGAGCTTGATCAGCAACAGGTTGAGCACGCTCAACAACAGGTGCATTACCCGCTTGAGTTTGTGCAGCAGCTTGTTCAACTTTTTCTTCAGATTGAACTGCTTGAGTTTGCGCAGCGCCAGAAACAGCACCTTCTTCAAACTGTGCAATTACTTCAGCAGAAAGC
Source organism: Acinetobacter sp. BSP-28 (assembly GCF_044130285.1). NCBI lineage: Bacteria > Pseudomonadati > Pseudomonadota > Gammaproteobacteria > Moraxellales > Moraxellaceae > Acinetobacter > Acinetobacter sp. BSP-28. The sequence continues at coordinate 159,288 of NZ_JBIQOB010000004.1, read as the reverse complement.
ACTGTATCGCCTTCATTTTTAATGATTGACGCAATTGTACCGTCAGCAGGAGCAACAACTTCTAAAACAACTTTATCAGTTTCGATATCACAGATCACTTCATCACGTGATACAGCTTCACCTGGTTGTTTATGCCAAGTTGCAATCGTACCGTCTGCAACTGACTCTGGGAATACCGGTGCTTTAATTTCGGTTGCCATTATTTAGAATCTCCTGATTGTTCAGCTGCAATCGCGAGTGCGTCATTTATCAGCTGAGCTTGTTGTTTTGCATGCAAATATGGTGAACCACATGCCGGTGCAGCAGAAGCTTCACGGCCTGCGAAGCTGATACGTACTTGTTTACCAGACTTCATCACGTCGTCATATAAACGAGGTGCGATGAATAACCAAGCACCTTGGTTTTTCGGTTCTTCTTGAGTCCAAACCACTTCTTTGATATTGGGATAAGAAGCAAGTACTTCAGCAATACGTTGTTCTGGATATGGGTACAATTGTTCGATACGAACGATTGCAGTGTTATTTAATTCCTGCTCGCGACGTTTTTCAAGCAAGTCGTAATAAACCTTACCACCACAAAGAACCAGACGAGTCACTTCAGACTTGTTGATGTTGTCGATTTCATCGATCACAGTCTGGAATGAACCATTTGCAAGCTCTTCTAGAGTAGAGGTTGCAAGTTTGTGACGAAGCAATGACTTCGGCGACATGATGATCATTGGTTTGCGGATTGGACGAAGTGCTTGACGACGCATCGCATGGAAAATTTGCGCTGGTGTAGTCGGTGTCATCACTTGCATGTTGTCTTCAGCACAAAGCTGTAAGAAACGTTCTAAACGTGCAGATGAATGCTCTGGACCTTGACCTTCAAAACCATGTGGAAGAAGCATGGTTAAACCACATACACGCTCCCATTTGGTTTCGCCAGATGCGATGAACTGGTCAATCACCACCTGCGCACAGTTAGCGAAGTCACCGAACTGAGCTTCCCAGATGATCAAGCTCTTAGGAAGAGTCGTTGCATAACCGTATTCAAATGCAAGTACCGCCATTTCTGACAATAAAGAGTCATAAATTGCAGTACGTGGCTGGTTTTCTTTCAAGTTACACAATGGAATGTAAGTTGAACCGTCTACTTGGTTATGCAATTTCGCATGACGGTGTGAGAAAGTACCACGACCGACGTCTTCACCAGTTAAACGAACCAGGAAGCCTTCATCCAGAATGGTTGCATACGCTAAAGTTTCTGCAGCACCCCAGTTCAATGGCATTTCACCAGTTTGCATTTTCAAGCGATCATCAATCACTTTTGCTACTTGACGTTGCATCACGAAGCCTTCTGGAAGCTCGCGCATTTTGGTGCCAAGTTCTTTTAAGCGTTCGATTGGGAATGATGTATCCCATACGTCTGTGTATTCGTGACCCAGGTACGGAGTCCAGTCAACAAACATTTTGGTGTTTGGTTCAAGTACCAATGCATTAGCAACATGCTTGCCTGCTTCAAGGTCAGCACGGTACTGTTCAACCATTGCATCAGCAGCAGCACGATCCAGAACATTTTGTTGTACAAGTTGGTCAGCATAAAGCGTACGAGTCGTCGCTTTTTTGTTAATGACTTGATACATCATTGGTTGAGTTGCAGCTGGCTCATCCGCTTCGTTGTGACCACGACGACGGTAACAGAACATGTCAATTACAACGTCTTTACGGAAAGTATGACGGAAGTCATGTGCCAATTGAGAAACAAACAATACAGCTTCAGGATCATCACCATTTACATGGAAGATCGGTGCCTGAATCATTTTCGCGATATCAGTACAGTATTCTGTAGAACGTGCATCACGTGGATCAGAAGTTGTGAAGCCCACCTGGTTGTTAACAACGATGTGAACTGTACCACCTACGGTATAACCACGTGTTTGTGACATCTGGAAGGTTTCTTGGTTTACACCTTGACCTGCAAATGCAGCATCACCGTGAACAATGACTGGCAATACATCATCACCGCCAATGTCTTTACGACGTACTTGACGCGCACGTACCGAACCTTCAACTACAGGCCCAACGATTTCTAAGTGAGATGGGTTAAACGCCAATGCCAAGTGAACTTCGCCACCCGGAGTCATCACGTTAGATGAGAAACCTTGGTGATATTTAACGTCACCAGAACCTTTTTTGTGCAGTGATTTACCTTCAAACTCACCAAACAGGTCAGCCGGGTTTTTACCCATGATGTTGACAAGAAGGTTTAAACGGCCGCGGTGTGGCATACCGATCACAACTTCTTTACAACCTACAGAACCTGCACGTTGAATCAGTTCGTTCACCATCGGGATGAAAGATTCACCACCTTCCACACCAAAGCGTTTCGCACCAACGTATTTATTACCGAGGTATTTTTCCAGGCCTTCAGCTGCTGTTAAGCGTTCTAAGACGTGTTTTTTCTGATCAGCAGTGAAACCGAATTGACCTTTTGCACCTTCAAGACGTTGTTGAATCCAGCGTTTTTCTTTAGTGTCAACAATGTGCATGTATTCAGCACCAATAGAAGCACAATAAGTGGCTTCCATCGCCTGAACCATTTCAGCTAAAGTTGTTTCAGTCTTACCGATTGCAAGGTTACCGGTGTTAAATACTGTGTCTAAATCAGACTGAGTCAAACCATGTGCAGCAAGATCAAGATCAGGCACGATTTCACGCTTAGCCAAACCTAGTGGATCTAATTTTGCTTTTTGATGACCACGGTTACGGTAAGCTGCAATCAGTTGTAAAACGCCAATTTGACGACGCTCATGCTCAGAACTTACAGCACTTTGAATTACAGGTTGAACGCGACTTGAGTTGCGACCTAATAAAAGGAATTGCTCACGTACATTGCTATGTGGTTGATCACCTTTAGGGAATTTACCGAAGTATTCTTGCCAGTCAGCACCTACTGAATCTGGAGCCGTCAAATACTGCTCATAAAGTTCTTCAATATACGCTGCACTGTCAGCGCTAAGTTCAGTGTCAAGACGCAGTGCGTCAGCAACTTCTTGCATTTGTGGACCCATTTCCTATTGCAAAAACATTTTCAGGATGCTTTTTAAGCGAACCCATGATTAATAATGTCAAATTGGTAACATGACATTAGTCCCCATCAGGCATCAGCCATGAGGCGTTATCACTACATTAGGAATAACCCAATGTGAATAATGAATCATAACGCCCTCAGCGGCATCATCACTCATTTATATATACTCGACCGAAACCGAGCAATTTTTTGCAAATCGACTTAGAAAAAATAACTACTCGACTTAATTTTTCTAAAGCGATTTATATCTATTTATAAACCTTATACATAACTTCAAATGTTGAAAAAATGTACGTAAATACAGGGCTTTTTTTAAATATAGCTTTGTGTCAAATCGTAACATGTTCTCCAGTTGCAATTGATTTTTTTGACACATACCTCTCATAACTCAGCGAAATACACATCAACTATTTTCATCTAACATATGGTGCTTTATCTCATAATTAGATTCAATCTAGACCAAAGTCCTACCCCACTTCAGCACATATAACAAAAGAGAGCGCAATATTTAAACTGGCCCTCTTTATATGCGTTATATGATAACATTTTAATCTCAATTTTGCAGACTCCAGCTCATAATTAGCGCATTAATCACTAATTCAAACAATCTCTCCACAATCAGATCATTTTTAAGCAAAATTCTGCTTCTGTTTTAATCAATTATATATTTTTTTAACACCCCTACACACCCCTACCTCAGTCTATTAATATAGCCATTTAGTATTCCATACATATTTTTAACTATTAAAAGCATAAAAAAGCACACCCAAAGGTGTGCTTTTTTTGACTGCAACAGATTAACCTGCTTGGTCTAACAACATGCTACGGATGTGACCGATAGCTTTAGTTGGGTTAAGACCTTTAGGACAAACTGATACACAGTTCATGATGCCTTTACAACGGAATAGCGAGAATGGGTCGTCAAGACGAGCCAAACGCTCTTGAGTTGCAGTATCACGAGAGTCAATGATGAAGCGGTAAGCATTCAACAATGCCGAAGGACCCAAGAACTTGTCAGGGTTCCACCAGAATGACGGACATGAAGTTGAACAACATGCGCAAAGAATACATTCGTATAAACCGTCAAGGTGTTCACGCTCTTCAGGAGACTGTAAACGCTCTTTCGGTGGCGCAGGCTGGTTGTTGATCAAGAACGGGTGAATTTTGTTGTACTGATCGTAGAACTGATTCATGTCTACAACCAGGTCTTTAACAACTGGCAGACCTGGAAGTGGACGAACAGTAATCACTTCTGGTAAATCGTTTAGGTTCCAAAGACACGCCAAACCGTTTTTACCATTGATGTTTACACCATCAGAACCACAAATACCTTCACGACATGAACGACGGAACGTTAAAGATTCGTCTTGTACTTTCAACGCAAGAAGAGCATCAAGCAACATACGGTGCTTGTCTGTCAACTCAAGTTTAAAAGTTTGCATGTACGGTGCTTTATCCTTATCAGGATCGTAGCGGTAGATATTAAATGTACGAGTACCTCTACTCATCTTACTTCTCCCAATCAGAATGTACGTGGTTTTGGTGGAATTGCGTCAACCGATAAAGGTTTGTAACGCACTGGCTTGTACTCAAGATGGTTGTCAGCAGAGAACCATAATGTGTGCTTCATCCACTCATCATCACGACGACCATATGGATAATCCGCATGTTCTGGCGGTAATTCAAAATCTACCACTGTATGCGCACCACGACATTCTTTACGAGCAGCCGCAGAGATAAGTGTTGCTTTCGCTACTTCATACAAGTTTTCAACTTCTAAAGCTTCAATACGCGCAGTGTTGAATACTTGAGATTTGTCTTTCAAATGAATGTTACGAACACGTGGCTCGATCGCAAGAATTTGCTTCACACCTTCTTCAAGAAGCGCAGATGTACGGAATACGCCAGCGTGGTCTTGAACGATGTCACGGATTGCATCAGCAACTTCTTGAGCGTTTTCACCTGTCGCTGATTCGTCAAGTTTACGAATACGTGCAACAGTTTGCTCAAGTACAGTTGTAGGAAGTGGCGCGTATTCATCACCGTGGTGTTTAGTCACGTAGTCGATGATGTGTTCACCAGCAGCTTTACCAAATACAACCAAGTCAAGCAATGAGTTTGTACCTAAACGGTTCGCACCATGTACAGATACACATGAACACTCACCAATTGCATAGAAACCTTTCACTGGTTTAGTGAAGTTACGACCTTCCGCATTTGTAGAATAAACATCAGTTTCTTTGTTGTAGTGAGCTTCAAGCGGCGCAGTTTCACGCGACTCAGGCACAACAACCTGACCATGAATGTTCGTAGGAATACCACCCATTTGGTAATGGATTGTTGGTACTACAGGAATTGGCTCTTTAGTAATGTCAACGTTCGCGAATTTCTTACCAATCTCAAATACAGATGGAAGACGTTTCATGATCGTGTCAGCACCCAAGTGAGTCATATCAAGAAGGATATAATCACCTTTAGGACCACAACCGCGACCTTCTTTGATCTCTTGGTCCATAGAACGTGATACGAAGTCACGTGGTGCCAAGTCTTTCAAAGTTGGAGCATAACGCTCCATGAACGGTTCGCCGTCTTTGTTACGAAGGATTGCACCTTCACCACGACAACCTTCAGTCAACAATACGCCTGCGCCCGCAACACCTGTAGGGTGGAATTGCCAGAATTCCATATCTTGTAATGGAATACCTGCACGAGCCGCCATACCAAGACCGTCACCAGTGTTGATATAAGCGTTGGTAGATGCACGGTAAACGCGACCAGCACCACCTGTAGCGAACAATGTTGCTTTCGCTTGGAATACTGCAATTTTACCAGTTTCTTGGTCGATTGCTGTTACACCAAGAACGTCACCTGCTTCGTTACGAATTAGATCAAGTGCGATCCATTCCACGAAGAATTGAGTACCCATTTTCACGTTGCTTTGATAAAGCGTGTGAAGAAGAGCGTGACCCGTACGGTCGGCAGCAGCACATGCACGTGGAACTGCTTTTTCACCGTAGTTTGCAGAGTGACCACCGAATGGACGTTGGTAAATCGTACCGTCTGCGTTACGGTCAAATGGCATACCAAGATGTTCAAGCTCATAAACAACTTGTGGCGCTTCACGAGTCATGAACTCGATTGCGTCCTGATCACCTAACCAGTCAGAACCTTTAACAGTGTCATAGAAGTGGTAGTGCCAGTTATCTTCTTGCATGTTACCAAGAGATGCACCAATACCACCCTGTGCTGCCACAGTATGAGAACGTGTCGGGAATACTTTAGTCAGTACCGCAACCTTCAAACCAGCTTGAGCCAGTTGGTAAGATGCGCGCATACCTGAACCACCACCACCAACGATGACAGCATCGAAAGTTTCGTGTGGAATATTTGTGTAATCTTCTTTAGGGGTTATAGCGCCCATGATATTTTCCTATCAATTCGCCCAAAAAATCTGGATCGCCCAGATTGCATATGCAAATACAGCAATAATGACTGCTGAAGTCAGCACCAAACGCAAGCCTGAAGCTGAAGGACCCATTTGACGAGTAGTCACATAATCCGTGAATACCTGCCACATGCCGATCCAAGCGTGTGCGACAAGAGATAAGACTGCCAATAAAGACATAATCTTCATTGGTAATGTCATCATAAAGCCAAACCATTGTTCATAGTTAAATCCGCCATTAAGAAGGATCCAACCCAATACCACAACAGTATAAACAGCTAATACAACAGCACTTACACGTTGGATAAACCAATCGCGAGAACCTGAACCCGTTAAACCTGTAGCACTTTTCATTAGAGAACAATCCATACAAATGATGCGACAATCGAAATCGCAGCCAAGATCAATGAAATAGTAGCTGCTACACGACCACTTTGCAGTTCTTCAGCAAAACCAAGGTCAGCAAGTAAATGCTTAATACCCATAATGAAATGGAAAAGTAAGCCGGCTACAAATACCCATACAATAAAGCGTACGATGAAGCCGCTAAAGATTGCCTGAACTTCAGCAAAACCTTCAGCAGAAGACAATGATTTGTCTAAAAGCCACAAAAGTACCGGTACAAGTAAAAATACGATGACACCAGAAAGACGGTGTAGAATTGATGCAATAGCCACAGGGGATTTTAAGTTTACTTCTAAAACTTGACCCATGGACAAATTGACAGGTCTGTTGCTTTTCACAGCGGGCATCCTGTAAGTAAAAACTCCATCCGGAGTTTGTTGGAATTAATTCGAAGGAAAGCTAGCATTTTTAGGCAATTACTCTATCCAGTAATACCTAAACTTAAAACGACACTGAATTATAAAACGTGAACTATCAAAACACAAACAGTCACATTTAGCTTTTCCATAAAAAACCATTAAATAAGAATCATTAACATAAAATCCCCTATTCAAGCAGACGAAATACATCTAAGAAAACAGAGCTATATGCTTGGTTTTTATTAAATAAAAGTCGATTTTATTTATCGTTTTTAGCTTTGAGAATTAAATTAATTTATTTAGACTAAAGAAGAACAAAGAATTACTATATTTTACAACAATCTTAGCTATATTTATATCGCCTATAAAAGCTTTTATTTTTAATAAAAATATATGGTATTTATAAAAATTATGTTTATACAACATCATGAAATGAAATAACCACTTAGTCTGTGCATAACTCCCTTAACATGGCAAAATCATGATGGATTTTTCAGCAAAATTATGACTTATTCTTCCACATCCGAACAAATAAACAGCGTTTCAGTACACATTTAGCAGTTATTTTTTAACCAAACAAACTTTATTTTATCCACCATTTATCGCTTTTAATTATGACCAAGAAAGCAGCAAAAACCCCACTAAAAAGATGTAAGTTACGAAAATCAGAATAGTTTAGAATATTAGGTGAAATAAAAAGCTGTTACTTATCAGAGTTTTTAAGAATTAAAAATTGCTTACAATTCCAACAGTATGCATATTTTTTTCTGCAACTTGTTTTCATTTGACTTATTATACTGCGTCGATACTGATATTTTCCTCACAGCTACTGGAATTTTTTTGACCAAATCCCTGTGAGAGCGTCTCTTTATCCATAAGTATAATTGACAAAATTTCAGTACTCACTACTCTTATAGCAAATTTTTGATCCGTCTGATTCGCGCATTAAAAGATTAGTACTACGAGTCGGATAAAACATTCACCAGGACAGGAGATCTATTGAATGTCTGCAGCAACTGGCAAAAAAGCCGTTTTACAGCTTGATGGCAAAGAAATTGAATTACCAATTTACAGCGGCACATTGGGCCCAGATGTAATCGACGTTAAAGATGTGTTGGCCGCAGGTCACTTTACTTTTGATCCTGGTTTTATGGCAACAGCTGCATGTGAATCAAAAATCACATTCATCGATGGCGGTAAAGGTGTGCTTTTACACCGCGGTTACCCTATCGACCAGCTTGCAACTAAAGCAGACTACCTAGAAACTTGCTACCTTCTGCTAAATGGCGAGCTTCCAACTGCTGAACAAAAAGTTGAATTTGACGCTAAAGTACGTAACCACACTATGGTTCACGACCAAGTTAGCCGTTTCTTCAATGGTTTCCGTCGTGATGCTCACCCAATGGCAATCATGGTTGGTGTAGTTGGTGCGCTTTCTGCGTTCTATCACAACAATCTTGACATTGAAAATGTTGACCACCGTGAAATTACAGCAATCCGCTTGATTGCTAAAGTTCCTACACTTGCAGCTTGGAGCTACAAATATACAGTAGGCCAACCATTCGTTTACCCACGTAACGACTTGAGCTACGCTGAAAACTTCTTGTACATGATGTTTGCTACTCCTGCAGACCGTGATTACAAAGTTGACCCTATTCTTGCTAAAGCAATGGACCGTATCTTCACACTTCATGCTGACCACGAACAAAACGCGTCTACTTCTACAGTACGTTTAGCTGGTTCTACTGGCGCTAACCCATATGCATGTATCGCTGCTGGTATCTCTGCACTTTGGGGACCTGCACACGGTGGTGCGAACGAAGCTGTTCTTAAGATGCTCGATGAAATCGGCACTGTAGAAAACGTTGCTGGCTTCATGGAAAAAGTGAAAACTAAAGAAGTTAAACTTATGGGCTTCGGTCACCGAGTTTATAAAAACTTCGATCCACGTGCGAAAGTAATGAAAGAAACTTGTGATGAAGTTCTTGCTGCTCTTGGCATCAACGATCCACAACTTGCTCTTGCTATGGAACTTGAACGTATTGCGTTGTCTGACGAATACTTCATCAAACGTAACCTATACCCTAACGTAGACTTCTACTCAGGTATCATCCTTAAAGCGATTGGTATCCCGACTGAAATGTTTACAGTAATCTTCGCTCTTGCACGTACAGTAGGCTGGATCAGCCACTGGTTAGAAATGCACAGCGGCCCTTACAAAATCGGTCGTCCACGTCAGCTTTACACTGGTGAAGTTCAACGTGACATCCAAGGTCGTTAATTCTTTAAGAATTAATTACTTTAAAAAACCACCCTTTTGGGTGGTTTTTTTATATCTTTCACTAAAGTCATTTTGATGTGATGAATAAAATTTTAATCAGGCTTTTTGAATCAAAAATGGAATACACGCCTCATAGTCAGCACACTCTTGGCCCTGTGCTTTTTTAATAAAATAATCCTGCACCATCTGCGCCTGCTGTTCGATTCCATACTGTAAAAACTGTTTACCCTGTTGCAAGACATAATGGTATTTACGGTCAAATATAGCCTTACGAACCACCGCCAAACCCTGCTGAATTTGCCATACATGGGTTAATTCATGAATTAACCAGGACTGCTTACCCAAAGGCATTTTAGAAAAATCTTCACACCAGTTTTGTGGATGAAAATAAATATTACCATTAGGGCTAATGGCATAATTTTTAATAACTCCGCGATACGCCACAATATGTATAGCATCCAACTGTAAATGCTTACCGAAGACAGAGCTAGCAAGCTGTTTTTCACCCACAGTCAAGGTGCGTCTTTTTACCTCAAGCAATTGATTTAAAACATTTAAAATTAATTTCATCAACCGAACCATCTCATTCAATCACAACAAATCATTTGCCACATGCCCATTTTCGCATTCATGCTGTATTTTTTTGTCTAAATTCAGATTTTTTTTTGTTTTTCTCTCTACAAACGATGCAATTCGTATATAGTATCGAATTGCTAATTATTGATTAATACGTCTATTTTATTTGTCATCACGTATACAGCATTGAACCCATAACCCTAATAAATCTAAGTCTGTGTATACATCCCTATAGGTAATAGGATTAAGTTGGAATGAAAAGTTTTAAAATTGCCCTTGCACAATTCTCTCCGCATATTGGCAATATCGAAGCAAACACTCAAAAGATGCTTGAACAGATAAATGAAGCCAAAAAACAAAAAGCTGATTTAATTCTCTTCCCCGAGCTTTCAACTGTAGGCTACCCTGCAGAAGATTTATTACTCCGTCCTAGCTTGGCAAAACGCACGCAAAAAGCATTTGAACAGCTCAGCCAGGTGAAAGACATTGTGATGGTCTTTGGTTTCGTCAATCAAACTGAAGAAGGTCACCGCTATAACTCTGCAGCGGTCATGAAAGATGGACAAGTGCTGGGTGTTTACAATAAACAGAACTTGCCAAACTATAGTGTCTTTGATGAAAAGCGTTATTTCAGCGAAGGACATCAGCACCTTGTTTTTGAATATTTAGGTCATAGGTTTGGCGTGCTGATTTGTGAAGATATCTGGTCACTCAGTACTGTGCATCAATTATCACAACTGAATGTTGAAACTGCTTTGGTCTTAAATGCTTCACCTTATGAAGTGGGTAAACCGCAACATCGTGTGAGCACAATGAGCGAGCTGGCTAAACAATTGAACATTAATCTGATTTATACCAATCAGATCGGTGGTCAAGATGACCTGATTTTTGATGGCACCAGCTTTGTGATCAATAAAGATGGCAACATTGCTTTACAGGCAGCAAGCTTTAAAGAAGATCTTTATTACGCCGAATATGAAGCTGAACAAAAAGCCTATAAAGTCGGAACAGTAACGCCTGCTTTAGATACCATGGCTGAAATCTATCAAGGTCTGGTTTTAGCAACTCGCGATTATGTTCAGCGCTCAGGTTTTCCTGGCGTGATCCTTGGCTTATCGGGTGGGATCGACTCGGCATTAACACTGGCAATCGCAGTTGATGCCATTGGTGCAGATAAAGTCCAGGCGGTGATGATGCCATATACCTATACTGCGCAAATCAGTGTAGAAGATGCCGCTGCACAGGCGAAAAACATGGGTGTAACTTTCGGTATTGCTGAAATCAATCCAATCGTGAACAGCTTCATGCAAACCTTGTATCCATTCTTTGGCAACAGCCCTGCGGATGCAACTGAAGAAAACCTGCAAGCCCGTGCTCGTGGTACTTTATTGATGGGCTTGTCGAATAAGTTTGGCAATCTGGTGCTATCTACCGGTAACAAGTCTGAACTTTCTGTAGGTTACTGTACCCTGTATGGCGATATGGTCGGCGGTTATGCGGTGCTGAAAGACGTATATAAAACCATTGTCTTTGAACTGGCGAAATACCGTAACAGCATTTCAGAGACTCCAGTAATTCCAGAGCGTGTCATTACCCGTCCACCTTCTGCAGAACTTCGTCCAGATCAAAAAGACCAAGACTCTTTACCTGCTTATGAAGTATTGGATGCCATTCTTTATTCTTATATTGAAGAAGATATGAGCCAGGATGACATTATCGCCAAAGGTTTTGAAAAAGAAGTGGTTGAAAAAGTCATTCGCTTGGTAGATCGCAACGAATATAAACGTCGTCAAGGTGCTATTGGCCCGCGTATTAGTTCACGTGCATTTACCCGTGAACGCCGTTATCCAATCATGAATGGATGGACACCAGGTGTCTAAGCAGGACTTGGCCCAACAGTTTGCTCAAGCACTTATGCTTGAGCAAACCCGCTTTATTAAAAAACAATTATTAGCAGAACAAAATAATCCTTATATCGAAAAATTTGTTCATCATATTTATACCTCTTCAGATCAGATTCTTTTAAAACAGATTATTCAACTTGAAGCGCTACAAGATGTCGTTCAAAAATATGCTTTTGAGTTGAATCTGGGCGCTGAAATTTTAGAATTCATTGGGGTGGTCTCACAAAGAGTTCACCAACTGGCTATGAGCAGCCAGACTCAAATCAACGCGCTACTTTCAGATGAAACCTTTGAACTCTGGATGTACAAGATTCTCGAACTGGATCAGTTGCGTCACTACATCCATGACAATTTGCAGCATAATCCGCAAGTCGAACATGTCAGCTTGCAGTTAGCGAACCAGATTCTTGAAAGTAATACACCGTGGCTGGATCATCTGCGCAAGTTGAATACCCATCAACATGGACTGGGTTCTAAAATCCTGAGTTTTATTCAAGACCAGCAACAGCATATTGAACTCAAACTTGAGCAGCAACTTGCTCAGGCACTGGTCAAACAGCTTGGTCACATCATCTTGCTGCCCAATGAAGAACTTGCCGATATTGCTCTGCATTTATGGGAAGACATAAAGCAGAGAACGTTTAAAGAGACCTTCTCGCAGTTTCAAGCCATCGACTTTGAAGATTTTTTTATTTTAGTCTATGAAACCTGGCGGCAGTTAAGACAAACGGAATACCTGCAACAGGTGGTTTTGGATGTCGTGGCTGGTTTTTATGATTATTTTGCCGACTACAACTTACAGGAACTGTTGCAATCTGTAGGCCTAGATGAAGACGATTTGCATCAAGAGGCTCATCGCTTCCTGCCTTACACACTTCAAGCTCTAGAACAACAAGGCTTATTGGACGGCATCATTCAGGCACTGATTGCACCTTTTTATAGTAGCGAAACCACCCATCAATTTATCGAGCAATATCTTCAAGAAAATTCCTGATTTTTTCTCGAATTTTTTATTTGATATCCACCAATACTTTTTTGACCCACAAAAAAAGAGACCATGCTGAGAGCATGGTCTATAAAAATGGTGGCTATGACGGGACTTGAACCTGTGACCCCCGCATTATGAGTGCGGTGCTCTAACCAACTGAGCTACATAGCCATAAACTGTGTGCGCATTATCTAAATTTCAATGAGTAGCGTCAAGCCCTTTATTTTACGAGTGTTCAGAGTTTGAGCGTTTTAATTTTTTTCAGTTAATATTTAAACAAAACACCTGTTTATTCATGCTATTTTCTGCTTTAAGCGCAAAATTAAAGTACTGAAGATTGAGATAAAAATGAATCCTTTCAAAGTCATCTCTATCGGCTTAATGACCTTCCTGAGTTCCTCATGCCAGCTGATTTCACCCATATTCGTCGATTATAATGGGGTACGCAGAGATGTGGCACGATGGATTAACAATCAACAACTGTTGACCATGCAGCAAAAACGCAGCCTGGCACAGCTCAGTAAAGCGCAGCAAAAGCTATATCGTATTGAACAGATTCCAGAAGATCAGAAATTAACGCTTGCCATGCAAAACCAGATTGCACTGCATTGTGCCCGATTACATCTTACAGAAAATAAAATCAGTCAGTTACAAAGCGTTATTTTTGGGAAAAATGAAAAAGCCGCAATTTTGCAAAAATATACTCAAGAATTTCCCAAAATAAAATTGGATGCCAGAGCAATTCAATGTGAATGACTTGTTTTTTTAAAACATAAATTTTAGACATAAAAAAAGACCACGCTTTTAGAAACGTGGTCTATGAAAATGGTGGCTATGACGGGACTTGAACCTGTGACCCCCGCATTATGAGTGCGGTGCTCTAACCAACTGAGCTACATAGCCAAAACTGTGCGCGTATTATCTATTTCAAACAAACTCATGTCAAGAAATATCACGCAATAATTGTAAAAAAATTAGTGAAGTGAGCCGATAAGCCGGGTTCTGTCGTGAACGATCATTCCTCTAGGCGTACAATCACTCGTACGCTCAAGCGACCTACCCGAATCCAGCACGGGCCGTGCCTGAAGGATTCCTATTTGGTCTTGCTTCTGGTGGGGTTTACCTTGCCGTGAACTGTTACCAGACACGCGGTGCGCTCTTACCGCACCCTTTCACCCTTACCTCACGAATGAGGCGGTCTACTCTCTGCTGCACTTGCCGTCGGCTTACACCGCCCAGGCGTTACCTGGCACCCTGCCCTACGAAGCCCGGACTTTCCTCCCCTGCTTCAATCACGGAGATCTCCACAGCAGCGATCGTCTGGCTCACTTCGGGGCGTATGCTAACAAATTTCAGCACTAATTACTGGTGCTTTTTTGTGCAATCAGCTTTTTATATTTTTCCATCAGTTCATCTGATGATTCCACATGCTTGGGATCATGCGGAATACAGTCGACTGGACAGAACAACTGACACTGCGGTTCATCAAAATGCCCAACGCATTCGGTACATAAATCCGGGTGAATTTCATAAATGACTTCACCCATGAATATCGCCTCATTCGGGCAAACCGGTTCGCATACATCACAATTGATGCATTCATCGGTAATATATAGGGACACGCTACCAACCTTGCTGTTGTTTCTGCTTAAAGGCTGCGACTACTGCTTGCGGTACAAACTGAGCGACATCACCATTTAAGCGGGCAATTTCACGTACTAAAGTAGATGAAATAAAAGAATATTGTTCTGAAGGGGTTAGAAATACTGCTTCAAAACTTGAATCCAGACGGCGATTCATATTGGCCAATTGAAATTCGTACTCAAAATCGGATACGGCGCGTAATCCACGCAGCACTGCTGTTGCTTTTTGTTCACGGAAAAAATTAACCAACAAACCATCAAAGCCGACAAATTCTACATTAGGCAAGTGACTTAGCGATTTTTTTGCTAACTCCACTCGCTCTTCCAAACTAAAAACTGGATTCTTATGATGACCAATGGCAATCGCAACCACCACTTCATCAAACATTTTCGCTGCACGTGACACCAAATCGATATGTCCATTGGTAATTGGATCGAAAGTACCTGGATAAATGACGCGAGATTTAGTCATCCATTTTTACTCTAGTTTTTAGTAGAAGCCTATTTTAGCAAAAACTTTTTTTTTTAGTGAACAATCTCCTTAATTTTGAAAAAACTTCACCTTAGTGCAAGTTTGAGGCAAAATATAACTAATCTTGGAATATGCGTATTATGTCGAAATCAATCGTAGTTAAAAAAAATACTGGTGGCACTATTGCGCAGAACAAGCGTGCTCGCCATGATTATTTTATTGAAGAGAAATTCGAAGCTGGGCTGTCATTACAAGGCTGGGAAGTCAAGTCCTTACGTGCTGGGCGAATGACCATTACCGAAAGCTATATTCTTTTTAAAAACAATGAAGCGTTTTTATTTGGTGCACAAATCCAGCCCTTGTTATCCGCTTCGACACATGTGGTGCCTGAAGCAACCCGCACTCGTAAATTGCTGCTTTCGCGTCGTGAAATTGAAAAACTTTTGGGTGCAGTGAATCAGAAAGGTTATGCCTGCGTACCTTTGGCATGTTACTGGAAAGGTCCCTTAGCCAAACTGGAAATTGCTTTGGTTAAAGGGAAACAGTTACACGATAAACGCGCCACTGAAAAAGATCGGGACTGGCAGCGCGACAAAGCCCGTATCTTCCATAAATAATTTTTCACAAATAAAAAACCTCCATTTGGAGGTTTTTTTTAATCTTCGAATAAATCTGTGATTATTTTAGTTTAGCCAGTAATAAAGCCAAATATTCGCCAAACTGCGTTGCTGTTTGCAAATCACCTTCAGGTGGAGTGATCTCAGCAGGGGCATTATCGGACTGGGTCATTAAACCTAAAAAGCTGGACATGCGGTTAATGTCTTGGGCACTACGACCTGTAGGCATAAAAGGTAAACCTGCCCATAACATGCCATGTTGCATGGCAAACAGATTGATCTGTTGCAATACCGCCAGCTTGTCACCACTTAATCCGCCACCATTGGTGAAACCCGCTGCAATTTTGCCTTGCCAGCTGCGTGCCAGCCAGCGTTTGGAAGACTGCTCCATAAATAGCTTCAAAGCAGCAGTTAGACTTCCCATATAGGTTGGACAACCGAAAATAATCGCATCCGCCTGATCCAATACATCCCAATCCACCTGTTCAGTATTCATGCAATGCACTTGAACACCAGTTTGCTTGGCACCTTGAGCAATGAAAGAGGCAACTTTTGCAGTATGTCCATAGGGGCTGTGATAAACGATGGCAAGAGATTTTGTGGATAAAGACATATCAGTAAAAGCAGTAAATTTTAATTAAGTTTAACAGTTTCAAACCATAAACACGAATGTCGCCATGCGCCCAGTTTTGGCTTCACGGCGATAGGAAAAATATTCCTCTGCCTGCGTATAGGAGCACTGATCGCCGCCCAGCACTACATCAACACCCTGTTGTTTTAAGATCAACCGTGCAATGGCATACAGATCGGCATAAAACTTCCCGGCTTTTTCACCCGCTTTAAAAGCACTATCCAGTTCAGGGTATTTAGAGCAGAAAGCAAGTTTGACTTCTTCACCAACTTCAAAACAAGGCTGACTGATCGCAGCACCCAACCATGCCCAGGTCGGCTGGGTTTGCATGGCAGCAATGGTATTTTCAACAATACCATGGGCCAAACCTCGCCAGCCGGCATGCAAATTTGCAACTTCGCTACCATCGGCATTACCCAACACCACGGGCAAACAGTCTGCAGTCATCATCATTAAAGCATGCGCTTTACGCTGTGTGACCAGTCCATCCCCTTCCAATGCCTGAAAAGGGATTTCTTGATTGATGGTATGACAAATGGTGCTATGGGTTTGCGTCATCCAGGTCACTTTATCGACCCCAAATTCAGCAAACTCTGCCAGCAAAGCCATCCGGTGCTGCTGTACACGCTTTGCATCATCACCCACATGCAAGGCCAAGTTAAATCCTGCAAGTTCAGGTTGAGCCGAGGCCAGCATTTTTGCATGATGCACTCGCGTCTGCCCAACATATACACCTGGTGGAAGCCCTTGAACAAATTGCATGTCTATTTCCCTGTCCTTTTCCTTGTGGTTCATACCAGGCGATCAAACTGCTTAGTAAGCTTTATTTTCACTACGCAATACTTCAACAAGTTGTGCAAAGTCATCTGCCCATGGCGCTTCAAACATCATTTCCTCACCACTGCGCGGATGAATCAGCCCAAGTTTCGATGCATGCAAGGCCTGACGTTTAAAGCCGCGTAAAGTAGCACCCAGTAATTCTGAAGCACCGGCCGGTACACGAACACGACTCATATAGACCGGATCACCGACCAGACCAAAGCCCAGATAACTAAAGTGCACACGAATCTGATGGGTACGACCGGTTTCCAGACGTGCCTGTACACGGGTGAAATGCTGAAAGCGTTCTTTCACGTTGTAATGGGTCACTGCATCTCGACCACCCGGCAACACGGCCATTTTTACACGATCAACCGGATGGCGCTTGATTGGCTCATCAATAGTACCGCCCGCAATAATGTTACCGTACACCACCAGATCATAGAGACGATATACCGATTTCTTTGCCAATTGCTTGCTTAAAGAAAACTGTGCTTCCAGATTTTTTGCTACTACTAGCAAACCGCTGGTGTCTTTATCAATACGGTGTACCAGGCCAGCACGTGCCAGTTCGGCAGATTTTGGATAATGATAAAGCAAGGCGTTCACCAAAGTACCCGAAGTGTTTCCTGCCCCCGGATGCACCACCATACCGACCGGTTTGTTAATGACAATAATATCGCCATCTTCATACACCACATTTAAGGGAATATTTTCCGGCAGGCTTTTGGTTTGAACTTCCAGCTCAACATCCAGCGTGAGCAGTTCATTGCCTTCACATTTATACTTGGGTTTGACAGTGTTACCATTTACCAACAAATGGCCATCTTTCAGCCACTGCTTCAATTTTTCACGAGAAAAATCGCTCCAGACTAGCGCTGCAACCTGATCGATACGTTGCCCCAAATAACTTTCATCCAATTGAAATTGCAACGATAAACGTGTTGCAGTTGAGTCTGAAGTATGGTTATCTGCATCCTCAGAATCTTCAAGTAAATTGAAATCAGTTTCAGGGAAATTAGAATTAGAAGATTGTGCTTGACTCATTTGCTCATTCAGACAAAAGTGGTTTAATAGCGCAATTGTAGCTCATTGCCAGTATTAACAGAGGAATTTTTATGTCGTTACCACGTTATAAAATGACAATGCTTGCTTTATCTTTAGGCGTTGCGTCGGCAATAGTGGGCTGTAGCAGTAATCCAAAGAAAGAAGTTGTGGACACAGGACCGCAGTCTAGCGAGCAAGTGTATATCCAAAAAGCAGAAAAAGCGCTTGAACGCGGACAATATACCGATGCGGCCAAACATCTTGAAGCTATAGATACCTATTATCCAACAGGTGACTATGCGCAACAGGCACAACTGGAATTGTTATACGTTAAATTTCAACAAAAAGATTATGAAGGCGCAGTTGCCCTGGCTGAGCGTTTTATCCGTTTGAATCCGCAGCATCCCAATGTGGACTATGCCTACTATGTTCGTGGCGTAGCGAACATGGAACAAAACTATGATGGCCTGTTGCGTTATACTTCATTAAAACAGGCGCACCGTGATGTCAGCTATTTAAAAGTCGCTTACCAGAACTTTGTCGATTTCATCCGTCGTTTCCCATCAAGCACTTATGCTGTCGATGCCGCACAGCGCATGAAATTCATTGGTACTGAACTGGCTGAAAGTGAAATGAACGCGGCACGTTTTAATATCAAGCGTAAAGCATGGCTAGCGGCTATTGAACGTTCCCAATGGGTGGTGGAACACTATCCACAAACTCCGCAAGTTCCTGAAGCTTTAGCAACCATGGCCTATGGTTATGACAAGTTAGGTGATACGCAAACTTCACAGCAGTATATTGAGGTGTTAAAGCTGAATTATCCACATCTGGTTAAATCAGATGGTAGCGTGAATATGCGTGCTGCGCATGGTGAAGGTAGCTGGGTTAACCGTGCCACTTTAGGTATTTTTGGTCGTGAAGCGCAAACCTCTACCGAGGCAGAGCAACAGCAAAATTTAGAGCAGAGTGAAAAACGCAGTTTCACTAATCGCATCAGTTTTGGCTTGCTAGACCGTCCTAAAACTGAAAGCAGCATTCCTGCCGCACCAGAGCAACAGCCTCAACAAGAAACACCAACCGAGGCTCCAGCATCAGAATAAGCTTGGCTTATTGGTCGCATTTTCATGAAGGGCAAGTTATCATACTTGCCCTTTTGTTATTTCAATGTGTCATATTGATCATTTTGCGCAAAAGGTATACAAATTAACTTTTAACCGATGACGCAATTTTAACTTGCATAAATTCTGACAGCTTATTTGTCAGTCACTTAGATAGATCTCAACCCGATTGCATACCTATGGCTATTCCTCAACACACGATTGATCAAATCCTGGATCGCACCGATATTGTCGATCTGATTGGTCAGCGCGTGAAACTCAAGAAAACCGGTCGTACCTATTCAGGTTGCTGCCCTTTTCATCAGGAAAAATCGCCATCTTTCCATGTCTATCGCGACAAGCAATATTTTCATTGTTTTGGCTGTCAGGCCAACGGCAACGCCATTCGCTTTTTAATGGATATTGACGGTCGTAACTTTATTGATGTGATGAAGGACCTGTCGAGCCGCACCGGTATTGAACTGCCTAAAGACAATAACGACAGCAATAAAATCAAATATAAACGTGAAGCAGCCAAACCTGCTCCAATAGCACAGCTGCAAGAACAACCGCAAAGCACAAACAATCAGACAACAGATGTTGCACCTGTAGTAAACTTTGATCCTTTTGCCGAATTTCAGGCGCAAGAAAACGAATACTATGGCGATCCATTTGCATCTTTTGAAATGCCAATGGAAGAAACAGCGCAAGATGGCAACCTGTTTGATCTGCTGGAAAATATTGCCCAGTATTATCAACGCCAATTACCGCAAAGTGCCAGTGCCCAGCAATATTTCAAACAGCGTGGCTTAAGTGCAGAGACCATTGACTATTGGCGCTTAGGCTATGCACCAGAAGATTGGCAACACCTTGAAAAAGCCTTTCCTCAAGATATTGAAGGTTTAAAACTGCTCGGGTTAATCCGTACCAGTGATAGTGGCCGTGATTTTGATCTGCTGCGTGACCGGGTGATTTTCCCGATTCGTGATCCCAAAGGTCGCGTCGTTGGTTTTGGTGGTCGTGCCTTAAATGACGAAATCAAACCCAAATACATCAACTCGCCTGACTCGGAAGTGTTCCATAAAAACCAGTTGCTCTATGGTTTATATGAAGGTCGCAAACAGAAAGCCCAAGACTGGCTGATGGTTGAAGGTTATATGGATGTCATTGCCTTGCAGCAATATGGCATTTCTGGTGCCGTGGCGACCTTGGGAACGGCGAGCAATACCGAACATCTGAATATTCTGTTCAAGCAGAATAACCGCATCACTATTGCCTTCGATGGTGATGCTGCCGGACAAAAAGCTGCCCGCCGCACTCTGGAAATTGCCCTGCCGCTACTCAACGACGGCCGCGAACTCAAGTTCTTTGTACTGCCCAATGATCACGATCCGGACTCGCTGATCCGTCGTGAAGGCATTGAAAACTTCCATCGCTTATTACAACAAGCGCCATTATTGTCCGATTTTGTCTTTGCCCTTTTAACCCAGAATCATGATGTGACCAAGCCGGAAGGCAAAAGTCAGGTCATGGGCGAATTACGCCAACTGACTGAACTATTGCCAAAACAGGGTTCGTATCGCTATCTGTTACAGCAGTTTTTCCGGGAAAAACTGGGCTTTAATCGCAAATGGCAACCACAAGTTAACAATGACGCATCCTTAAGCTTTAGCACCAAGATTGATGCTGAAGAATATGTGATTGCCATCCTGATGAATCACCCCTATCTGTATATTCATTTTGAACCGCTACGCGCCTTGATTTTTCAGGATCAACTGCTGTTTAAAATTCTCAATGTCTTCAATATCATTTTTGATGATTTACCTGATGATACCGAACTGTCGCAGTATTATGTCTTAGGTGCCTGTGCTCCATATCACCATGATCTGCAAAATATTTTGCTACACGCCAATGTCAGTGATTACACTTCATCACCCGAGCAGGCAGATAAATTGGCGGAAGATTTTTCCATCAAACTGCAATATCAATGTTTGCAACAGAAACTCAAATCGAAGAAATTTGCCAGCATTGCCGAAATGCGCAATCTGAAACAGAAAATTTACGAGATTGATAAAAAACGCTCGCTTACTTTACTGGAAGAATAAGCGAGCAGCATTCTACTACTTATGATTCATGCTTGGTATTACGCCGTTTGGCAAATACATCTTCTAGTTGCTCGCGCATAGATTCAAAACAGCCTGGATCTTCAGCCTTGGCAGCTTGTCGCAACAAGATAGAAGTCGGATGGAGTAGTTTTTGTGTCAGGCGATGCGAGAATTCCTGTAAAATCTGCTCTGCATTGTCACCACTTGCCAGACGAGACATAGCCAAAGCCAGTTCTTCCTGTCTGAGTGCTTCACCCTGTTCACGATAAGCCTGAATGGTACTGCCTGCTTTTTTGATTTTTTCCTGGGTCAGCATTTCTGTGGCTAACTGATTGACCATCACCTCTGCTTCAACCGCAGCCTGGCGACGTTGGGCAAGATTGTCGTCAATGACACTTTGCAGGTCATCCACTCCATATAAGTAAACACCATCCAGAGATTCTACTTTGGGATCAATATCGCGCGGAACGGCTAAATCTACCAACAGCATTTGTTGATAACGACGCTTTTTCAACGCTGTTTTGACATCTTGATATGAAATGACCTGATGCAGACTTCCGGTACAGCTTGAAATGACATCTGCACGGTGCAAATTTGCAGCAAGTTCGGAAAATTCAATAATTTCTACATCAACACGATGGGCAATTTCCTGTGCCAAACTTTCTGCACGGGCGCGTGTCCGGTTGCAAATCAGGATTTTACCCACACCCATTTCTGCTAAATGCTTCGCCACCAGGCTATTCATTTCCCCAGCGGCTACCACCAACACGGTCAGTTTTTCAGGTTTGCTAAAGACTTGCAGCGCCAACTGGGCAACGGCATAGCCCATCGAAACGGCATGACTCCCCACGGCTGTTTCCGAGCGTACACGTTTTGCCGCGTAAAAGGCGTATTCAAAAATCCGGTTTAAATTCGGCGATACGGTATGCGCATCTTTAGCCAGAGACAATGCAGATTTCACCTGCCCCAAAATTTGCGGTTCACCTAGCATCAGCGAATCCAGACCACTGGCTACCCGCATTAAATGGGTCACTGCCTGCGCATTTTCGTAACGATATACATGATTAAACAATTGTTTAACATCTAGGCCATTTGCTTCGGCGAGCCAATTCATTACCATGTCCGCATTTTCAGACATGGCATAAACTTCGGTGCGGTTACATGTAGAGACCACCACCATATCATTCAGGTCATGGTTTTGGCTTTGCAGGGCAAGCAGGTGCATTAATTTTTCAGGATTAAATGCAATCTGCTCACGCAGCTCTACAGAGGCGGTTTGATGGTTGACACCCAATGCAAAGAAAGACATATCAGATCATCATTTCGCTAAATTTATGCTATTGTGCAGTATTGGTGTCATAAAAAGCATTACTTGGATCAAGAAAAATTGCGTCAAACAAATAGCCGGATAAACGGCGCGACAATTAAGCAATATTTTACCACATTCTTACTTGTGGGTAGCATGGCTTACAGTGCTCATATTAGAGCATCTGGAGAAATTTATCATGCCAATTCAAATTATAATGCCATAAAACAAAGCATGATTGCTGAATTTGCACTGACCTATCAGGACATTCCCACAGCATTACACAACTACACCGTGCTTGCAATTAAAAGCAATTCCACCACGGTTAAACAGCGTGCCTTAAATATTGCCATTGAACAGAATGATCTAAAAGCGGCGCTGGATATTGCGACCCACTGGGTGGTGCAAGAACCGACTGACGTTCCGGCTTTATTTTATCTTTCACATATTGCCTTAAAAGCTCATGAATATGAACTGGCCGCAGAAACGCTGGACAAGATTTTAAACATTGACCCGAATGCAGACCTGGAAAAAATTCTGGTCGGGATTGCACCGGAAGAACCCGAAGATCGCGATTTTTTGATTGATGCCTTGCGTAAAAGTAAAGAACGGGACAATCCTTCTGTACTGGTGCTAATTGCAGGTTTAGAAGCGCAAAACGGGCAACTGGAACAAGCCCTGACCACCATTAGTCGTGCATTAAAAAAGCGCGCCAATGTGACCGGCTTTATTTTAATGAAGGCCAATTTGCTTAGTACCCTGGGCGACGATGAAGAAACCCTAAAATGGTATAATAAAGCCAGTCGCAAACATAAAAACAATATAGAAGTTCGCTTAGCTGAAATTAAATACCTGATTAAGTTAAACAGATCAGAAGAAGCACTCAATAAACTCGAAACCGTATTAAAAAAATGGCCGCATGAAGAAGAAGCGCTGTTTATTGCCGGTTTAACCAGTATTGACCTGGAACAATATGAAAAAGCTGAAAAATATTTAGTAGAGCTACGTTATTCCACTCAATATCAAAATGAAGCCTATTACTATCTGGCAGTCAATGCCGAACGAAAGCAGCATTTTGAAACTGCAAAAGCCTATTACCGTTTGGTGGATGGTAGCCTGTACACAGTGTCACGCCGCAGCATGATCAATATTTTTGCCGCCCAGAACCAGCCCACCGATGCCCTGCGCTTCCTGACCCAGGAGCGGGTCAATTATCCGCAATATGCCAGTTTCCTGTACCAGGCTCAGGCCGATATTTTAAAACGCATGGACAATAAAAAAGCAGCCATGCGCCTGCTGGATGAAGCCATTAAAAATATCCCCGATGATCCGGAACTGATCTATTCAGAAGTGTTATTACTTGATCCTTATCAAGATCGTGACAAACTTGATAAATTATTGAAAAAATTACTGGAAATTGAGCCAAACAGCCCAACTTATCTGAATGCCTACGCCTATACGCTTGCGCTGCAAAACCGGCGTTTAGATGAAGCCCGCAAGTATGTTGAACATGCCCTGGAATTTGCTCCGGAACAGGCCTCTATTTTAGATACTTTAGGCTATATCACCTTTTTACAAAACGACTTTAAAACTTCTGCTCAAGTGTTAGAACAAGCCTATAAATTGAGTCAAAATGTGAAAATTGGAGTGCGTTATGCCAAATCCTTATACATGCAAGGTGAGCTGACAAAATTTAATAAAGTGTTACAAGAATTACAAAGAAATCATCCTAATGATCCGCAATTAGAACAATTGAAATCGTTACTGTTACCGCAACAAATGAAGAAGAGTTAAATATCTTGATGCATATTTTTTCAAAATTCAGTTTAAGCCTGCTTGCAGCAAGCACGCTGATCCTGACCGGTTGCCAGCAATACACCCAACCTCAAGCACCTAATGTCGCTCAAATTCCTGAAGCAGCAAAAAATTTCAATCTGCAAGGTAAAATTGGGGTAAGAACACCGGGACAATCTGGCAGCGCATTCTTTACCTGGATACAACAGCAGGATGAATTTGACATCGAGTTAAGCGGAATTTTGGGTGTCGGCAAGACCCAGATTTCAGGTCAACCGGGTAATGTCACCCTTAACAGTGCCAAAACAGGTTTGATTCAAGCAGACACACCTGAAGAATTGCTGCAGCGTGCAACAGGCTGGCAGGCCCCAATTACCCATTTAGTCGATTGGGTTCAGGCCAAACCGGCCACCACACAGGCAAAAATCAGTAAAGATGAGCAAAACCGCCCAATTCAATTTCTGGAAGATGGCTGGATAGTAGATCTCAGTTATAACGAGCAAGCTCAGTTACCGAACAAGCTAGTTTTAAAGCATGTGCTTGAATCCGGTCAGGAAAACCGTATTACAATGCTCATTCAAAACCGTTAAGCCTATTCAAAAGTTCAAAATTCTATGATTCGTGTTCCTTCTCCTGCCAAGCTTAATCTTTTTTTGCATATCACCGGTCGTCGTGACGACGGCTATCATGAATTGCAAAGTATTTTTCAGCTCATCGACCTGTGTGACTGGCTGGAATTTAGCCAAACCGTGAATCCTGAAATTAACATTGATGGATTAAAAAGCGTTGATTTGGAACAAAACCTCATATTCAAGGCAACACAGATTTTAAAACCGTATGCAAAAGCATATTCAGGCTTAACTATCCGCATTGAAAAAAATATCCCCATGGGTGCAGGGCTTGGTGGCGGCTCATCTAATGCAGCGACTACTCTCATTGTGGTCAATCAATTATGGCAATGTGGCTTAAACATTGAGCAGTTGGCAGAGCTGGGGCTAAAACTCGGTGCTGATGTTCCCATTTTTGTTCATGGCCGGAATGCCTGGGCGGAAGGTATTGGTGAACACTTAACATTCATAGACTTAGATCAAAAACAATACATTGTGCTAAAACCTGACTGTTTTATCAGCACTCAACTTCTTTTTTCACAAAAAACGTTGACAAGAGACACGAAGCCTACTAAATTTTGCGCCTATCAGTTAAAGCCATTTAACTTTGGAAATAACTTTGAGCCTTTGGCAAGAAGCTTATATCCGGAAGTAAATGAAGCAATGCAGTATTTAGACCAGTTCGGTATTGCAAAACTTACAGGTACAGGTGCTTGTGTTTTTACTGAAGTAACTGCTGATATGAATATTGATGAGATTTTAGCTCATTCGCCGTGTAAAGCTTACTTGGTGAATAGTTTAAATGAATCACCATTACGTCATTTCAAGGTTATATGATAGGGGCGTCGCCAAGTGGTAAGGCACCGGGTTTTGATCTCGGCATCCGTTGGTTCGAATCCAGCCGCCCCTGCCATCATATTCATCTGTAGATTACTGTATTAGGGGCGTCGCCAAGTGGTAAGGCACCGGGTTTTGATCTCGGCATCCGTTGGTTCGAATCCAGCCGCCCCTGCCATTTAAACTCGTCGTTTAAATTAAAAATACAGCAATCAAATTTAGGGGCGTCGCCAAGTGGTAAGGCACCGGGTTTTGATCTCGGCATCCGTTGGTTCGAATCCAGCCGCCCCTGCCATTTTCTCAAAAAAGACAGAACAGAATTTGCATGTTCATTTGTTAATTCACCTTGACACAGAACAGCAAAAATATTAAAGTTCTGCCGCATTAGGGGCGTCGCCAAGTGGTAAGGCACCGGGTTTTGATCTCGGCATCCGTTGGTTCGAATCCAGCCGCCCCTGCCATCTATTTTCAAACATTCCAACCGCCAAGGGTGCTTCATGCCCAATCTTGTCGTTTTTAGTGGAACTGCACATCCACAATTCGCCCAAAAAGTCGTAAGCCATCTGCACATCCCTTTAGGTGCAGCATCTGTAGGTCAATTTTCTGACGGTGAAATTGCTGTCGAAATTACTGAAAATGTTCGTGGTAAAGACGTGTTCCTAGTACAACCTACTTGCGCCCCAACGAATGACAACCTGATGGAAGTCCTCGTTATGGCTGATGCTTTGCGTCGTGCAAGTGCTGGTCGTATTACTGCTGTCATCCCTTACTTCGGATATGCTCGTCAAGACCGTCGTCCTCGTTCAAGCCGTGTGCCAATCACTGCAAAAGTTGTAGCAGATATGCTTACAACTGTTGGTATTGACCGCGTTGTAATGATCGACCTTCATGCTGACCAGATTCAAGGTTTCTTCGATATCCCTGTAGACAACATCTACGGTACTCCTGCATTACTTGCTGACCTTCGTCAACAGCAACACCATAACCTTATGGTTGTTTCTCCAGACGTTGGCGGTGTAGTTCGTGCACGTGCTGTAGCGAAACAAATGGGTGATATCGATCTTGCAATCATCGATAAACGTCGTCAAAAAGCCAATGAATCACAAGTGATGCATTTGATTGGTGATGTGAAAGATCGTGACTGTGTGATCGTGGATGATATGGTTGATACAGCAGGTACCTTATGTAAAGCTGCTGATGCACTGAAACAGTTTGGTGCTCGCCGTGTAGTTGCCTATGCAACCCACCCTGTACTTTCTGGTAAAGCAATTGAGAACTTAAAGAACTCTGTAATCGACGAACTCGTTGTTACAGATACGATTCCTCTTTCTCAAGAAGCTCAAGAACTTGGTAAGATTCGCCAAGTTTCAGTAGCCAGCATGGTTGCTGAAACAATTCGTCGTATTAACAACGAAGAATCTATTAGCGCAATGTTTGATTCTTATCTATAATATAGCGCTAAATTTTCAAAACCCTGCCCTAGGCAGGGTTTTCTATCGCTGAGCTGGTCGAAAACTCAGCTTAATTAAACTTAAATTAGGAATGTCTATCATGGCAAACTTCGTATTAAACGCAGCAGCACGTGAAGAAGCAGTACAAGGGAAAGGTTCGAGCCGCCGCCTTCGTCTTCAAAACAAAGTACCAGCAATCATCTACGGTTCAGGTGAGCCTGTTGCAGTAACTTTAGAACTTCGTGAACTTGTTAAAGCACTTGAAAACAACGCTTTCTTTGAAGAAGTTGTTGAAATCAAAGTTGGCGATAAAGTTGAAAGCGTTAAAATCCAAGCTTTACAACGTCACCCAGCTAAAAACACTCCAATGCACGCTGACTTCAAACGCGCATAAGTGTTAACGGTGTAAATTAGTGTCAAAACTTTCGCTAATTGTTGGTTTGGGCAATCCTGGTAAGGAATACGCCCAAACCCGCCATAATGCAGGCTTCTGGTTCGTTGAACGCCTTGCAGAACAATATGGCATCTCTCTCAAAGCCGATCCTAAATTCCACGGAATTAGTGGTCGCGGTAATATTGAAGGTCAAGACGTCCGTCTGCTTTTACCTACTACATTTATGAATGCCTCCGGTAAAAGTGTTGTGCCCTTCGCCAAATTCTATCAAGTTGCACCTGAAGCCATGCTGATTGCTCATGATGAACTGGATATGAACCCTGGTGTCATTCGCCTGAAAACAGGTGGCGGTCACGGTGGACATAACGGTTTACGTGATATCGTTCCGCATACAGGTCCTAATTTCCATCGCTTACGTATCGGTATTGGTCACCCTGGTTCCAAAGAACGCGTATCGGGTCATGTACTGAGCAAAGCACCGAGCAGTGAACAAGGTTTAATGGATGATGCGATTGCACATGCTTTATCCCGCATTAAATTGCTGGTAAACGGTGACATACAGCCAGCCATGAATCAAATTAATGCCTACAAACCGAACTGATCATTCTACAAATAATTGAATTTTCCTTCTTGCCATGTTGCTTTTTTCGGAGCAAAATGCGCTTTCTGCGGATTACTGATCCAGTAAGAAGTGATTTGATTTAACTAAGATAAAATCTTAGATCAACTAAGGAGACGCTAGCCATGCTTTCTCGTTTATTAAAAGCTAAAATTCACCGTTGTGTCGTTACACAAGCAGAATTACATTATGAAGGTTCTTGTGCAATTGACGGCGTGTTAATGGATTTAGCCGGTATCCGTGAATATGAAGAAATTCATATGTGGAACGTGACTAATGGTAAGCGTTTTACCACTTATGCCATTCGTGGTGAAGAAAATTCAGGCATCATTTCAGTGAATGGCGGTGCTGCCCTGCAAGCTGATGTAGGTGATCTGATGATTATCGCAACATTTGGCGATTTCACCGAAGCTGAAGCAAATGCACATAAACCACGTCTGGTTTATGCCAACCCAAATAATACGGTAAATCACACTGCGAACTGTATTCCTGTACAGGTTGCCTAAACTGATCAGTTCAGGTCAAAATTCAAAAAGCTCGCTTCTGCGGGCTTTTTTATACCCTACATATTCATAATTATAAAATTACTCTAGAGTTATTCCTAGCTTGACGATTGATATGACTGATTCATCTATAGAAATTTGTACCCACTGTTAAAAACAGGTCTATACTTATTGCACATCGCTTCAGGGCGGGGTGCAATTCCCCACCGGTGGTAAATTAAAACTATATTCTTGTAGGATTTAATCAGCCCACGAGCCTGTAAACCTGTTAGGGTTTGCTCGCAGATTTGGTGAAAAACCAAAGCCGACGGTATAGTCCGGATGAAAGAAGACGACGTAACCGATATTTATATGTGATATATCGCTGCGACCCCATTTCTACATCAGTCCTGAAATGTTCAACCGTATGTTTATTTTACGAGAGCGTTTCAATGTCTAGTTTGATTCAACCCGAAATTTTCTTTTCTGCCCTTCCTCCTGCTGAACAACGCATCCAAAAAGCTTTAGAAGATATCCGCCAGGGTAAACCTGTTTTGGTGATGGATGACTTTGACCGCGAAAATGAAGCCGACCTGATTGTTGCCGCAGAGACCTTAACCGTAGAAACCATGGCTCGCATGATTCGTGATGGTTCAGGCATTGTCTGTCTTTGCCTGACCGATGAACTCGCCAATCATTTAGAACTTCCACCAATGGTAACTGACAACTCGAGTCAGTTTAAAACAGCCTTTACCGTGACCATTGAAGCAGCTTCAGGTGTCACTACTGGTGTTTCGGCAAAAGACCGTACCACCACAGTAAAAGCGGCAATTAAAGATGGCGCTGTCGCAAGCGACTTAAACCGTCCAGGTCATGTCTTCCCTTTGCGTGCCCGTGAAGGTGGCGTACTCACCCGTCGTGGTCATACCGAAGGTACAATTGATCTCGCACGTTTGGCCGGTTTAAAACCCGCTGGTGTATT
Organism: Acinetobacter sp. BSP-28; assembly: GCF_044130285.1. Taxonomy (NCBI): domain Bacteria; kingdom Pseudomonadati; phylum Pseudomonadota; class Gammaproteobacteria; order Moraxellales; family Moraxellaceae; genus Acinetobacter; species Acinetobacter sp. BSP-28. The sequence continues at coordinate 129,351 of NZ_JBIQOB010000004.1, read as the reverse complement.
ATGTGAACTGACCAATCCTGACGGCACGATGGCATCTGGTATTCAGGTTCTGTCCTATGCACAGACTCATCATTTAACCGTGATTACCATTGAGGAAATTGTACAGTACCGTTTGCAGCATAATCTTTAACCGAGACAACAAAGCTTGCCACAAAAAAATTAAAATCATCAGGCTTCCTAGTCAAGCCTGATGATTTTTTAATGCAAAATGATTTCAGTGCACACGAGAATAAGAATTTTTTTATAAATTTTAAGTTTTAAAAGAGGACTTAATCCTCTTCTTCCAGACTTTGCAGCAAATGCATACTGATACCATCAGCGCGTAAAAAGGCCAAATCATAACTGGCCGTGGCAAGTGCCAATACTCGTCGCTCAAATTCATCCCACAAAGGACGAACATCTTTATAGTGAATACCTAACCCACTATCATCGGTGAAATGGCGATTTTTCTCACACAACTTTAATGCATGGTAGAGCTTACGTCCTTTGCTCGCATCAGGACGCAACCGCACACGCTTGGATAAAACAAAGCCTTCCACATGGGCTATATCAGCCATCGGCAACATCGGAATCAAAATCTGATCCAGTTGTGAATCTAATCGACGCCAAATAGCCGTGTGCTGCTCAGGCGTATAGGTATTCCATTTAATCACTTCATGATTAAAACGACGGCAACCACGACACACCGAATCACCAAACACCGTAGAGCAACGCCCTGCACATGGAGTCAAAGAGGCAATTCGACGATCAGTATTCAAAATAAACTCCGAAATTCAACAACATTCAAGTCTGGAAAATTCAGACCATTTTTCTAATTTAAGATGCAATTGGCACAGGCATCATACATCCCTAAACAGCAAATTAAAAACCATATTTTGCAAAGGGTTTTCTCGCTAATTTTACGAAATCAAGCTAGAATATGCGCCTTAAATTTTGTCTTATCTTAAATACATTTGGAGTATTCCATGAACGCTACTGTAGAACAGCTTGCACCTGTAGAACAGCAAGCGACCACTGAATGGGTTGTTGCAGCACTTTATCAATTCAAAGAAGTTCAAGATCCAGCCGATCTTCAACAACGTCTTCTTGATCTGGTAAAAACCATCAATCTTTGTGGAACTCTAATTGTTGCAGGTGAAGGCATTAACGGTACTGTAGCGGGTGACCGTGCAGCGATCGATACCATTCATCAATTTCTTCTCAATGAAGGTTTTAACGCAATGGAATATAAAGAGTCCCAAAGCTCTGATAAACCATTCCGTAAAATGAAAATCAAACTGAAGAAAGAAATTGTAACTTTAGGCGTAGAAGTCAAACCGCGTGATTTAGTGGGTCACTATCTTGATCCTAAAGAATGGAATGAACTGATTGCACGTGACGACGTAATTTTGATTGATACGCGTAACGACTACGAATATAAAGCCGGTACGTTTAAAGGTGCGCTTGATCCTAAAACCGAAACCTTCCGTGAATTCCCGGAATATGTAAAAAAACAACTGGAACAGCACAAAGACAAGAAAATTGCCATGTTCTGTACTGGCGGTATTCGCTGTGAAAAATCCACTTCTCTTCTTCTTCAAGAAGGCTTTAATGAAGTCTATCATCTCAAAGGCGGTATCTTAAAATACCTGGAAGAAACTCCTGCTGATGAAAGCATGTGGGAAGGCGAATGTTTCGTCTTTGATGGTCGTACAGCTGTTACTCATGGTGTAGAAGAAGGTCAAAATATCAAGTGTCATGCTTGTGGCTGGCCTTTGCTTCCTGAAGAAGTAGAACTCCCAAGCTATGAACATGGTGTATCATGCAAATACTGCATCGACAAAACCAGCGAGAAGCAAAAAGCCGGTTTCCGTATGCGTCAATCACAAATTGCAGCTGCTAAACGCAAACGTCTGTAATCGAGTTCCTTCAAAAAAGCCCTCTACTATAGAGGGCTTTTTTATTTACTCAAAACCAACAATAAATAAAAAAATATCACCAAGTTTTACCATTAATGTGTGTCAAGTCACAAATAATCTGTTAGTCTGATATAAAAATTACAATAAACCTGTAACCTATTAATTTTTAACGTGAAATATTTAATATATAACCTAAAAAAGTAACGTGAAAAAGGAGTTAAATATATGTCAAGAACAATTAGCCGTTCAGCCAATTATACTCGCCGCTTTCACCTTGTGCGCGAAAGAAATCTGCAAAAAGTAGAACAAATTAAACAAACTTTAGAGCAAGAATCGCATCTTTTTATTGTGATTATGGGTGCTGTAATTGGCAGTATTTTTTCCCTATTCATTGCATATCATCTCACCCCTAATCTGCTGGAATATGCTTTGCTCGGTGTAATTCCATTTGCACTCGCCTATAGTTTAAGAAAAGTTTATATCTATACCCTGATTCATAGCCAAGAATAATCAGGATTGATTGCTTGGCTATGCTTTACCCTGCATCAAATAATATTTAGGATGGTGTAAATATCACGATTATTTTTATCACTTTATGAATCTGACAGAATGGATTATTTCCATTATGGAACAATTGGGCTATCTCGGTATTGCCCTGCTGATGTTTCTTGACAATGTATTCCCCCCCATTCCATCTGAAATCATCATGCCTTCAGCTGGCTATTCTGCCTCACAAGGACAGCTAGCTTTAGTGGGCGTCATCATTGCCGGTTGTTTCGGTTCATTGCTTGCTGCTGCTGTACTCTATTGGATTGGTTATAAGTTTAACCATGACAGTATTTTTCGTTTTGTTGACCGTTATGGCAGATATCTGTTTATCAAATCCAGTGATGTCAAAAAGTCCCTAGACTGGTTTGAACACTATGGACATCGCATCGTATTCTTTGGTCGTATGATTCCGGCAGTTCGGTCGCTTATCAGCATTCCTGCAGGCATGAGCCGGATGCCATTCTGGAAATTTATGTTTTACAGTGGATTAGGCACCATCATCTGGACTACATTCCTGGCTTGTGTCGGATTTTACTTTGGTGAAAACCAGCAACTAATGCAGCAAATCTTCAGTAACGTCAGTTATGTGATTATTGCCATTGTGGTGTTCATCATTGGCTGGATTGTATACCGTAGACAGCAGCGCAAAAATCGTCCATCCTGAATTTAAGTGATACTCAGGAGACTAAGACGATGTCGCATTATCTTAAATATTTTGCAGTTGTTTATAGTATGGTATTAATCCTGTTAGTCAGCCTCCTAATTTATGGCTTAAAGCTTGGTGCCATTACTCTACTGCCTGGACTGATTGCTTCCGCTTTTCTAAGCGCCAGACATTTTGTCAAAAAAGAACAGCGCTTACCGAATGCCAAGGAAAAAAATACACTGGTTTGGGGATCCACAGTGGTCGCCATGACCATTGGCTTTATCGTGATGTTTGTCTCTATTTTTATGCATCCACGAGCTGAGGAAATTTTAATGGCAATGGGTTATGCTGGGAGAGCCCGTAATTCATTGTTGGTCGCAGCTGCCATTGCCTTACATGGGTTGATCTTTCATATCGCTTATAATGGTTATGCCCGCTATACTTTGAATAAATATAAATAAATTTTACTGATGAATTCCCTAGAGCTACTATAAAAATAAAAATTCAGGCCTAAAAAAAGCACCTTATGGTGCTTTTTTTATTGAGCCAATTAATTTGGCGTGTAATCTATGCGCCGCGATTGTAGCGGCTCAAAATGTAACATCACGCTGGCGTGTGGTACATGAGATACAATTCATTCAAATTGTCTGGAATTTCTTCAGCAATTTCATCCATGAGCTGACCATTGCGACGGAAAGATTCCATTTGCGGATCTTCTTCATCCACACCACTGAAAACCATCATTGGTAAAGTTAAGTCTACCAATTGCTCTTCATGTTCAGGCGTGAACCAGGCATCTTCGTTTAGGAACATTGCATCGACAAAGCCAACGCTCCAGTCACCTAAACTTGAATCCACTTCTGCTTCTTCAATTTCAAAAGGAAACTCAATTCCTTCTTCATTAGCCAAGCTTTGACGAATTGATTCTAACCATGCTTTTACTTGTGCAATAATTTCAGCAGGTACTTTCTTTTGATTGTTATCAAAAAGTTCGTCCAACCATTTATCGAATTTCGGACCAACAGCAATTGCACATAAAAAGCCATGAGTAGCCGGGAAATCTAGACCATATTCATTTTGGTCGCCATCTAGATATTCGCTCAAAAGGTCTAAATCTAAAGCACTCATTTAAAATCCAGGTTTGTAAAATAACTACGGCATAGCATAGCATTTTAGCCCGCTATGCTGAATCCTATTTTAGTCTTCTTCGTCATCAAAATCGTCGTCATCATCCAGATCATAATCAAAATCTTTCAGTTCACGCTCTAAACGACGTTGTGCGAGAAGGTCATCAATGAGACGACGTTTTTCTAACGACTCTTTAGCACTAATTTTGCTTGATACTTCATCAAAACTAACATCATCATCACTGTAGCTATCATCTAGTTCAAAATCTGTAGAAGACACTAAAACTACCTCATGGTGAAAAAAGTGAATGGGTCTAGGCGCTATTTATCGTGCTTATGCACTCTTGTCAAGTATTTTTATTTTTTTTCTCACAAAGCTGGTTTAATCTTGTTTTTTCCCCTAAAAATTGTGTATTTATTAATACCTAGAATTTTCAGCATGGCCTAATAAAAACTCAATATATTTTGAGTGATCCACCCTATGCACTTGAAAAAAAAAATTCCAGCCCAATATTGAAAACAGTTGTTAAAACAAATTCATATTTTTAAATGAGACTTGAGCAATCAATATTCAAAACAATTTTAAACGAATTGTGCTATCATGCACGGTTTTTCACTGCCACAGATTCAACGAAGAGTAAGCAAAGATGAGCGATATGACTTCCCCTACTTCGCAAGTAGCGGCTCTGATTAGCCGAGGCAAAGAGCAAGGTTACTTAACTTACGCTGAGGTTAACGATCATCTCCCGGACTCGATCACGGAAAGCGAACAGATTGAAGACATCATTCAGATGCTTCAGGACGTGGGTATTCCAGTTCATGAACGTGCGCCTGAATCTGATGACACTATGTTCGATGGTTCCAGTGCAGAAGCTGCCGATGAAGTTGCCGAAGAAGAAGCGGCAGCAGTACTTGCTTCTGTTGAAAACGAACCTGGTCGTACCACGGATCCAGTACGTATGTACATGCGTGAAATGGGAACGGTTGAACTATTAACACGTGAAGGCGAAATTAGCATTGCTAAACGCATTGAAGAAGGTATTCGTGACGTTCTTCACTCTATTGCGTACTGGCCAAATGCAGTTGAAGTTGTATTAAAAGAATATAATGATGTTGCCGAAGGTGAACGTCGTCTTGCTGATATTTTATCGGGCTATTTAGACCCGGAATCTGATGAAGAAATTCCAGAAGTTTTAGAAGAAGAAGCTGAAATCGATGAAGATGAAGAAGCTGATTCTAAAACAACCAAAGATGTAAAACTGGATGATGATGACGAAGAAGAATCTGAAAGTGATGATGATTCTGAAGGTGAATCAGGTCCTGATCCAGAAATTGCCCGTGTACGTTTTGCTGAATTGGAAGAAGCCTGGAAAGTAACCAAAGCTGCCATTGAAAAACATGGTCGTAACAGCAAACAAGCAGAAGAATCGCTTGAAGCACTTGCAACCGTGTTTATGATGTTCAAATTCACTCCTCGTTTGTTTGACATCATTTCTGAAATGATTCGTGGCACACATGAACAGATTCGTACTTCTGAACGTGAAGTGATGCGCTATGCAGTCCGTCGTGGCCGTATGGATCGTACTCAATTCCGTACTTCTTTCCCGGGTCAGGAATCTAATCCTGCATGGTTAGATGAGCAAATTGCCAAAGCACCTGCCGAGCAAAAAACTTATTTAGAAAAAGTACGTCCAGATGTACTGGCATTCCAGCAAAAGATTGCCGACATTGAAAAAGAATTGGGCTTGAATGTTAAAGAAATCAAAGACATTTCTAAACGTATGGCGGTAGGCGAAGCCAAAGCTCGTCGTGCGAAAAAGGAAATGGTCGAAGCCAACTTGCGTCTGGTAATTTCAATTGCGAAAAAATATACCAACCGTGGTTTGCAATTCCTTGACCTGATTCAAGAAGGGAACATCGGCTTGATGAAAGCGGTAGACAAGTTTGAATACCGTCGCGGTTATAAATTCTCGACTTATGCCACCTGGTGGATTCGTCAGGCAATTACCCGTTCGATTGCCGATCAGGCACGTACTATTCGTATTCCGGTACACATGATTGAAACCATCAACAAGATCAACCGTGTATCTCGTCAATTACTTCAAGAAATGGGCCGTGAACCAACCCCGGAAGAATTGGGCGAACGTCTGGAAATGGATGAAGTTAAAGTCCGTAAAGTACTTAAAATTGCCAAAGAGCCGATTTCTATGGAAACGCCAATTGGTGATGATGAAGATTCGCATTTGGGTGACTTCATTGAAGATGGCAACATCACTTCTCCAATTGATGCAGCAACTTCAGAAGGCCTGAAAGAAGCAACCCGTGAAGTACTGGAAAACCTGACTGAACGTGAAGCGAAAGTCTTGAAAATGCGTTTTGGTATCGACATGCCGACTGACCACACTCTGGAAGAAGTCGGTAAACAGTTTGACGTTACCCGTGAACGTATCCGTCAGATTGAAGCCAAAGCATTACGCAAATTACGTCATCCTTCCCGTTCTGAACACTTACGTTCATTCCTTGAAAATGACTAACCCATAGGGATACGCCGGGGAGTTGAAAAAGTATTTAGCAACCCCATCTAGTATTCAGCAACATATAACGCCTGCATTTACGCAGGCGTTTGATATATAAGTGGGACTACTATGACCATGTTAAACCGTACTCCATCTCGCGAACTTCAAGAACATCTTTGGGTTTTCCCAATGGATTATCCAATTAAACTGATTGGTGAAGCCTGCGAAGAATTACATATTGCTGTGGTAGACATTCTGGTAAAACATTTCCCGGAATTTGACGGTAACAGCATCAAGGTACAACCTTCACGTACCGGGAAATATCACTCTTTGACTGCCCAAATTGTTTTTGTAGAGCTGGAACAGGTGCATGCTTTATATGCTGACTTGGCAGCCTGCCCATTAATTAAAACCGCTCTTTAAGGGCATGAAAAAAACACGCTTCAGGCGTGTTTTTTTATTTATATAACAATAAAAATATGACTAATTCTGCAAAAAACTTTAAATCGTCCAGCGATCCCCCCTATCTCGGCACGATTTCACTATAATCCTTCCATCCTCTTAAAATTTTTTAAGGATGCACTTCACGTGACTGATGCTGTTCTAAAACCCAAACTGATTATTCGCCAATTTAACCAGCTCACCCCCTATCAGGATCGCTTTCAGGATATGAAAAACCTGACTGAAAATCGCGACGAGAATACGCCAGATGAACTGTGGATTTTACAGCATCATGATGTGCTGACCCAAGGTCAAGCTGGCAAGCCTGAACATATCCTCATGTCCAGCAATATTCCAGTGGTACAAACGGATCGTGGTGGACAAGTTACCTGGCATGGTCCGGGCCAACTGGTTGCCTATTTCATGTTTGACTTAAACCGCTTGGGCTGGAATGTACGCACGCTGGTGTCCTATGCTGAAAACCTGATGATTGAGCTGCTGAAAAAATATGGCATTGAAGCCTATGCCAAAGCAGATGCACCAGGCGTGTATGTCGATGAGCGCAAAATTGGTTCTTTGGGTTTTAAAATCCGTAAAGGGCGCAGCTACCACGGTCTGGCACTGAATATTGATTGCGACCTGACTGGCTTCCACACCATTAATCCCTGTGGTTATGCTGGTTTAGAAATGGTCCGCATCCAAGATTTAGTTGAAGATTATCCAAAATTCGAGAACTTATGCGTCGATATCATTGAAACTTTAAACAACAGCGGTTACTTTAGTGAAGTTCAAATCATGCAACAATAACTTTGCTTTTGGCATAAAAATAAATTAGAGTATTTACTCTAAACTAATAAAATATTTTTTAGATAAGGGATACGCGAGTGATTTCAACCAAATCCGTTAAGCCCGCTTTACAACTGACCTATGTCAAACTCATGATGGATGTGATTGGCAGAGGTCTGGTAATGGCGAGTCAAGTCGACGCCGAAGTAAAACAGGAAGTTGCAAAATTCCCTGTGGGTTTCGTTCTATCAATGAAAGTATTTCCCCATGGCCCGGCTTTTATTGCAAAAGTCACGCAAGACCATCAATTACAATTATTGCAATCTGCAGACAGCAAGCCTGACCTCACCATTACTTTTAAGCACTTAAGTCATGCTTTTTTAGTGTTTTCTTTTCAGGAAAGTACCGCACAGGCTTTTGCTCACGACCGTATGATTGCTGATGGAGATATTGCATTTGCCATTCGTCTGGTGCGTTGCTTAAACAAAATGGAAGCGCTCATTTTACCTAAACTGCTTGCTGAGCTTGCTGTAAAACAATATCCAACCGAATTGAGCTTAAAAGAAAAACTGAGTGGAGCTGCAAATATTTATTTGAAACTAGCTCAATCCTATTTTAAACGGAGTGCATAACATGGCTAAGCCTTATTACGAATTTTTCTGTCCAGTAAAAGTCATCGCAGGTCATGCCGCGTTAGAACATATTCCGTTTGAACTTGCTACTTTAGGTGCAAAACGCCCGCTAATCATTACCGATAAAGGCGTACGTAGCAACAATCTGCTTGCTCCTATTGAGGCGGCTTTTGAATCTACCGATGCGGTGATTGGCTATATTTTTGATGATGTTCCACCCGATTCAAGCGTACAAACCGTTCGAAATGCAGCGAAAGCTTATCGCGACAATCAATGTGATGCGATTATCGCTGTTGGTGGTGGTTCGGTGATTGATACCTCCAAGGCAACTAATATCCTGGTGACTGAAGGTGGCGATGACCTGCTTAAATATTCAGGTGCACATAACCTGCCAAAACCGTTAAAACCATTCTTCGTAATTCCTACCACATCGGGTACCGGTTCAGAAGTAACGATGGTTGCGGTAGTTTCAGATCTTGAGAAAAACGTCAAAATGCCGTTTGCATCTTATTACCTGATGCCACATGCCGCGATTCTTGACCCGCGTATGACCCAAACCTTGCCTCCGCATTTAACGGCAATGACGGCAATGGATGCATTGACCCATGCAGTTGAAGCCTATACTTGCATGGCTGCCAATCCGATCAGTGATGCTTATGCGACGGCTGCGATCAAAAAAGTCAGCAGCAGCCTGTTCAATGTTCTGGACAATCCAACCGATGAATTTGGCCGCCTGGAATTGGCGCAAGCTTCAACCATGGCTGGTATTGCGTTCTCTAACTCTATGGTAGGTCTGGTTCACTCACTCGGACATGCTTTAGGTGCGGTTGCCCACCTACCCCATGGTCTCTGCATGAACCTGTTCCTGCCTTATGTACTTGAGTACAACAAGGAAGTTAATGGCGATAAAATTGCAGAGCTATTACTGCCTTTAGCAGGGCCAGATATTTATGCACAGACGCCTGCACATTTACGTGCCGACAAAGCCATTGCCACTATTCTGACCATGCGTGACCGCTTATATGCACTGACCAAATTGCCACGTACTTTACGTGAAACTGGTAAAGTTTCAGAAGCACAACTTGATGAAGTCGCGGACAAGGCATTAAATGATGGTTCCATTATTTACAATCCTAAAGAAGCAACCCTGAGTGATTTAAAAGCGATTTTAGAAAAAGCTTGGTAAATATTGAAAATTAAGCAAATATAGCTAAAAATTAGCCTGATGTTTTTTTAAGCATCAGGCTTTTACTTTATGGAAAGATAAAGCGAACTTTTTATATCAAATGGCATATTTTCTGCATTAAAAACTCATAAAGATATTGGCAAAAGGTACCAAACTAGAGTAGATTGGCGCACTTTGTTTTATTCATATAGGGGGGATCGTTCGTCTCAAACGATCCTTGTAAACATGACTGATCCTTGATCAACGATTAAGAGGATAACGCCGTTGACAAATATCTCTGGGACTCAATCGGCAGCTAAACTGCAAAAAACGCTAGGGCTCTGGCACATTATTATTATTGGTTTAGCTTATATTCAACCAATGACGTTATTTGACACATTCGGCCTGGTTTCCGAAGAAAGTCATTTCCACGTACCGACGTCATACATTATTGCCCTGATTGCAATTTTGTTTACATCGATTAGTTATGGACACATGATCCGTCGCTATCCGTCGTCAGGTTCTGCTTATACCTATGCGCAAAAATCAATTCATCCGAACGTTGGTTTTATGGTGGGTTGGTCATCTTGGTTAGACTATCTGCTTTCGCCAATGGTCAACATCATTTTGGCGGTCATTTATCTAGAAGCTCTTTTCCCTGAGGTGAACCATTGGGTTTGGGTAGTCGTACTGACTGCATTTATGACCGGGGTAAACTTACGTGGTGCCAGATTCGTTGCCAACTTCAACGGCCTGATTGTATTGGTTCAGCTGGCAGTCATCGCCTATTTCACCTGGATGGTCTATACACTGCTTGCAGGCGGGGTCAATGCCGATGGTACATTAGCAAATGCCAAATACCAGTTGTGGAGCCTGGAACCATTTTGGAATGAAATGACAGCTTTAGGCCCACTCATTACCGGCGCAACATTGCTGTGTTTCTCTTTTACCGGTTTTGACTCACTCAGCTCACTGGCAGAAGAAACTAAAGATACTGAAAAAACCTTACCTAAAGCGATTTTCCTTACGGCACTCCTTGCAGGTATTATCTTCATTATCAGTACCTATTTCATGCAAATCTACTTCCCGAATGATCCGAAGACTTACTTTGAAGATGTTGCTGCAACTCAGCCAGATATCCTTCAAGCTGTGGGTGGAGTAGCGTTCAAAACTGTAGTGCTTTACTTTGCAATCGTCACGGTGATGGCATCGGGTATTTCTGCACATGCAGGTGTTTCACGCTTAATGTATGTGATGGGCCGTGATGGCGTGATCAATAAAAAGATCTTTGGTCATATCAGTCCGAAAAGCTACACTCCAGTTTACAACATTCTGATTGTCGGTGGCGTGGCTTTAACTGCTGGCTTTATGGATTTGGACATCGTGATTTCGATGATCAGTTTCGGTGCCTTAACTGCCTTTACCTTTGTGAATCTGTCTGTGATTTCACGTTATGCATTACGTGATGGTCGTACCAAAAATATCAAAGACATTTTCAGCTTTGTGGTGATTCCTTTACTCGGCTTCTTAAGCATTTTTGCGATGTGGCTTGAAATTGAAGATACTGCATTAAAATTCGGTTTATGGTGGGCAATGTTTGGTATTTTGTACCTGGGTTATAAAACCAAAGGTTTCAAACACCCGGCACCGCAACATAACGAGTTTGATGATTCTCATTAATGGTTTGATTTCCTTCATAAAAAAAGACGCTTAATGCGTCTTTTTTTTACAGCCTTCTATTAGACCAGTTCTTTAAAACCTTGCTGACGCCAAGCTTCATATAAAATAACAGCAGTGGCGTTAGACAAGTTCAAGCTACGGGAGTTTGCTGCCATTGGCAAACGGATCCAGTGTTTTTCCGGAAACATCATACGAACGTTTTCAGGCAAACCACGTGTTTCAGGACCCATCAATAAAGCCACCGGACGGTTTAAATTTGAGGTATGCGGGGTTTCAAAACCTTTAGTGGTTAAGGGATAGATGGCATCATTATCAATCCCCTGTTCTTTTAAATGCGCCATACATTCTGCAAAGTTTTCCCAAACTTTCATATGCGCCCATTCATGATAGTCCAAACCTGCACGTCTCAGCTTCTTGTCATCAAGCTCAAATCCCAGCGGTTTGACCAAATGAAGTTGCGCACCGGTATTGGCACATAAACGAATGATATTCCCTGTGTTTGCGGGAATTTCTGGCTCGTATAAAACAACATGGATCACTGAATTTCTCTACTCTTTCAATGCAACAGGACTCGAATTAGCCTTGCCACTGTAATTGTTCGCGTAATTTTACCACTTCACCAATAATGGTCAGGGTGGGCGCTTGAATCTGATGTTCAGACACTTTTGAAGCAATATCTGCCAAAGTTCCGACCACTACTTTCTGTTCAGGCGTCGTCCCTTTGGAAATAAGTGCAACTGGCATATCTGGACGTTGACCATGCGCAATCAGCTGGGCACAGATTTTTTCCAGACCAACCAGGCCCATATACAATACCAAGGTCTGGTTTTCATAAACCAGCTCACTCCAAGGTAACTCCGGCGAGCCTTCTTTTAAATGTCCAGTCAGAAAGCGAACACTTTGCGCATAGTCACGATGGGTTAAAGGAATACCGGCATAAGCAGAACAGCCTGAAGCCGCAGTAATCCCGGGTACCACTTGGAAGGCTACACCCGCAGCAAACAGCTCCTGAATTTCTTCGCCACCACGACCAAAAATAAACGGATCACCGCCTTTCAAACGGCAGACACGCTTACCTTGGGCTGCATATTCCACCAAGAGTGCATTAATCCCCTCTTGAGGAACACTATGATTTGAACGGGCTTTACCCACATAAATCTTTTCCGCATCACGGCGGCATAAGTCCATAATTGCAGGTGAAACCAAACGGTCGTAAATAATAACATCTGCCTGTTGCATCAAACGCAATGCTTTTAAAGTCAACAGCTCAGGATCACCTGGTCCTGCGCCCACCAGGTAGACTTCCCCTTTAGGGGTTTTCCACTCCTGCAAGGCTTGTTCAATGAGGCGATCTGCTTCAGCAAGATTGTCATTAAACACCTGTTCTTTGAGCGGACTGGCATACAAGTCTTCCCAAAAAATACGGCGTTCATCCGGGTTTACAATTTTCGCTTTTACAGCAGCACGCCATTTTCCTGAAAAATCAGCAAGTCTACCCATTCCATGTGGAATGCTGGCTTCAAGCTGAGTTCGAATTTGACGGGATAAAACCGGGGATGTGCCATTGGTCGCAATAGATACCACCAAAGGCGAACGGTCGATAATGGCAGGAACCATAAAACGACAGTGTGGTGGATCATCGACACTATTCACCAATATTTTTTCAGCTTCACACGCTTCAAAAACTTGAATATTGGTCGCTTTATCATTGGTTGCCGCAATCACCAAACGGTAATCGCGTAACGGAATATCTGGACTAAAAGGCACTTGGACATATTGCCCTTGGCTGGTTTCAACAATCTCAAGCAAACTGCTTTCAATTTCAGGTGCAATCACGTGAATGACTGCGCCTGCCTTTGCCAAAAGTACCGCCTTACGGTAAGCAATATGTCCACCACCGACAATCAGACAAGGTTGCTGTTGCAACTTTAAAGAGATTGGAAAGATATCCACAAATGACCTCAATATTTTAAATCTGACTGTCTTAAGCAATTTTCATGCACAAAATTGTGCTATTCATCGTTTTATTGATCAATCCGAAGATTAATCAATAAATTCTGCACCACCCATATATGGACGAAGCACTTCAGGAATTTCAATCGAACCATCTGCACGCTGGTAGTTTTCCATCACCGCAAGCAAGGTACGACCAACAGCCAGACCTGAACCATTCAAGGTATGCACAAATTCAGTTTTCTTCTGGTCAACACGGTAGCGTGCTTTCATACGACGCGCCTGAAAGTCACCCATGCATGAACAGCTTGAAATTTCACGATAAGTATTTTGGCTCGGTACCCAAACTTCCAAATCATAAGTTTTGATTGCGCCAAAGCCCATATCACCACCACACAGGATGATTTTACGGTATGGCAAACCTAGCGCCTGTAAAATACCTTCTGCATGACCAGTCAATTCTTCTAAAGCCTGCATCGAATCTTCAGGTTTTACAATTTGCACCATCTCAACTTTGTCGAACTGGTGTTGACGAATCAAGCCACGGGTATCACGACCATACGAGCCCGCTTCACTACGGAAACATGGTGTATGAGCAGCATATTTAAGTGGTAAACGCTCTGGATCGACAATTTCATCACGGACGAAATTGGTTACAGGCACTTCGGCTGTCGGAATCAGGTAATATTCTTTTTCACCTTGTAATTTGAATAAATCTTCTTCAAATTTAGGTAATTGTCCTGTACCACGCAATGAATCAGCATTGACCAGATAAGGCACATAAGCTTCAGTATAACCATTTTTCAGGGTATGGGTATCGAGCATGAATTGGGTAAGCGCACGTTGTAAACGCGCCAATGGACCTTTAAGCACACTGAAACGCGTACCGGTCAATTTGGTCGCAGTTTCAAATTCCAAACCGCCCATCCATTCACCCAGGTCAGTATGATCTTTGATTTCAAAATCAAATTGACGCGGTGTGCCCCATTTTAAAATTTCAACGTTGTCGTCTTCATCTTTACCTTCAGGTACAGATTCATGCGGCATGTTGGGAATGCTTAAAGACTTGGTTTCAATTTCAGTTTGCAATTCAGCAAGTGCAACTTCTGCAGCTTTAATTTCATCACCAATAGCTGCCATACGCGCCATGATTTCAGATGCATCGCCACCAGATTTTTTAATTTGGCCAACTTGTTTAGCACCCGAATTACGTTCTGCCTGTAAAGCTTCAGTTTTTGACTGAAGCTCTTTACGGCGAGCTTCAAGTGAAGCCCACTCTTCTACATTCAGCTGTACACCACGTTTTGCCAAGGCTAAATTTACAGCCTCAATATTATTTCTGATTAATTTCGGGTCGATCATAGCCAATCTTTTGCAAAGAAAAAAACTGGCTATAGTGTAAGCGCTAAACACTAAAAAAGACAGTGATCGAGCAGACAGCTGTGGCTTATTAGAACAAATTTACCCGAATTAAGTTGAAATTATGGTGTTGGATACTTTGGCAAACTTGGCAGATATTCAGCTTTAATCAGTTTAGTGAGCGCAACATAAGGCAAGGTCAGCTCAGTCATGCCTTCTGCATAAGAAGCCAGCTCATATAAGGGATAAACAAAAACAATACCATTGGCACCATAGTAAAAATTATCACTTAATTTTAGCTTGTCTCTGTCTATACTGTGCTGCTCTAGCCAGATGCTGTTTGAATCATACAAAGCATTCAATAATTGTTGTTCTGTGCCTTTCAGCATAATATCTTCCAGTGCCAGACGCTTTTTGTTTTTTAAATCAAAATTGACAAATTCCTGATGATACATACCATGCGCTGCACCGGATGAATAGGTATAGGTCTGAATGGCAAAGGTTGCCCGGTCATACTGCTGACTGACAAAACGGATATAGGTCGAGCTTTGACTTAAATTGGGTGTGGCACCTTCGGAGGTATTGATCTTCTCATTGGGCGCTGTAGAAAACGCAATCGGATCGGCTTTTTTCACCCGATCGATAAAATAATCATCAATCCATTTCAGGTTGCTGTTAACCGTCTGAATCTCATACTGGGTACAACCTTCGGCATCGCACGCTTCAGGTTTAGTCAGTTTCACAGGAACAACCTTGGCTTGAATTAATGGAATTGTCTGAACACTTTCCTGCTTTGTGGTGCTTGCCTGTTCCTTTTGTGGTGCTGGCCGCTCCTGACAACCCACCATGACGAGTGCTGCCAAAGAAACAGGAAGTGCCCATAGCCATTGTTGATTCGTGCGTGTTTCCATTTTATTTTTACAACCTGAGACCCTTAGAATGCTCCTGCACTATACAAAGCCAAGTCACTGAATAAAATTTAAAATATGTATCTTTCACCATGTTGAGCTAAATAATCAGGTATTCGTATAAGAAATCACCTGATTTTAAGATAGATCCACCCAATTACCATGAAAGCCCAAAGGTACATGCGTACCCAGTACAATTTCCGCTTGAGGCTGAAGTGTTAAACCTTGCGCTTTCAAGATCACCACTTTGGAAGATTCTTTATTAATATGATGTACATAAGATAACAGGTAGCCCTCACCTTCTGCCGCATCAGCTGTCTCGGGAATAAATACCACTTCTCCCGTCACCCATTGCTCCCCATAGGCATACGTGTTTTTTTCCTGTGTATGCATGTCATGACAAATCAAATGATTGGCTTTGGTCATGATCATCGGGTCAAAACTCACAGTATAAATATATCGCTGTTTTTCACCTGTATAACGTTCATCAATTCGTGGGAATTCCTGCGCCTGTTCATCAATGACCTGGCGATCTACCGTATTGTGCTTCAGGTCAATGGTCCATCTTTCCAACTGTGTTTTTTGCTGCTCAAATGGACCCTGATGGGATTTTTTAAACATGTGGCGATGCACGACTACATCCAGAATAATCTGCTGTTGCTCGTTGCGGTAAGCATTTGCGGCATGGAAAATAAAACAAGGGTCTATAGGGATCCACTGTACTTCTTCAGCACACCCATATTTAGGCAAAATCCCAATGCGTGCAGCATGCTTTTCATTCCACTCATAAGGCAAAGCATTGCCCTTCATGAGTTGCTTGAAAGAGAACGTGACTGGTAAATCAAAAATTAGAACATCTTGCTCGGTAATGGCACAGTCATGAATCATGGGTCCATGCTGCACCGGAATTTTAGCCCAATGCAGCAACATTCCTTGCTGATCGATTACTTCATAATAAGCATGTTTAATATCCATCGCATCGTAACAAATGGCATGTAAATGTCCGGTCTTATTGTCTTTATGCGGATGAGCAATAAAGGGCAAGTCTGCATCTGTATTGAAAAAACGGTGCTCTTCTGTGTTCAGATTCAAATCTAGCCGTGCCGGCAAAGCGCCAGCTTCAACAGCAGCCCAAATTTTATCGGCATGATAAAAGGCATTGGTATTCACTACATCTCCTGGTCCGCGGCGAAAACCTGCCTTAACAGGCTCATGCTTTTGCTTTTGGATGGAATCCGTTTCGATATACTGACTTTTAAACCATTTGGCTTGGCCCTGTTCAATTTTTAAAGCATGCAGCATTCCGTCACCTGAAAACCAGTGATAGGCTTCTGGATTTCCAACATGAACTGGATTGGGTCCAATTCTTAACAATAGCCCGGTTAAGTGCTGTGGAATTTCACCGATCACCTGAAATTGGTGCTTTTCGACCTCATCCACAGGTCCAAATATTCCATGCAGATAGGGATTTTCTGCCTTATTTTTAGAGCTGATTTTTGATCTTTTTTGTAGCCAATTCACGCCCAAACTCATGGCTTTTTGACGATACGTATTGAATTTTGATTTTAATCTTGTAATACGCGGGTAATCCATGGATGGGACAACTGGATTGTTATTTTCCACTTTTTAATTCTCCTGAGTTTTTGTCTTTTTACTTTTTCTTTATTTTGGACAAGATTGATCTTGCTTATATTAATACTCAATCCTGATCACTAAATCTTGTCTTTAAGTATTGTGGATTGTAGTGTCTATGGCTCAGCTTGAACATATTTTTGCATGCTTATGCTTTATGACCAACAAGCGTCCATCGTTTTTTAGTCCCATACCCAATAAAAAAGCAGCCACCTAGGACTGCTTTTTATTTATAAATAAAACTTACTTAAATGATTATAAATCAACCTATTATTGATCAATAATATCGGTACCTTTAGGCGGTGTGAAATTAAAGGCTGATGAAGCAATGGATGGATTCAATTTCACATTATTGAAGCGCACATAGGTAGTTTGCCCCAATGAATCCTGCAAAATCATCAAACTTGGGGCCTTGTTCGCGCCAAAACTAATGGTCAAGCTCTGGAATGCACTGTCTTTAACTTTTGGATACAGTGTGTAATAGGTCTTGGCTTTATTCGGTTGAGTCACCCGATAAGACTTCATAATCTGACTGGTATTACCCGACAATAATAACGCAGGCGTATTTGCCACCTGTTCATCTAAACTTTGACGGACGGCTTGTTGTAAATCAGGATCATAAATCCATACAGTTTTACCCGAAGTCACAATAGTCTGTTTGGATGGACTGGTGGTTTCCCAGAAGAACTTGCCAGGACGCGCCACTTTCATCACCCCTTTAAAGGTCTGATTCATGTGTTGTCCAGTCAAGCCTTTTTTCTGTGGAGCTTTACCCGCAGAAGTCGCTTTTGTGGTTTGTTCAAAGTTAGCTGACAAAGTATGAATATTGCTTAACTGTTTTACCAAATTGTTCGTTGCTTGCTGCTCCGATGCTGCTACAGGTGCAGCAAAAACAGTTGTACTCATCACCGGTGCAAGTGTTGCAGCACCTAGGGTCATCGCACACAGGGTTTTACGAAGCATTTTCATATCATCACCTTTTTTATTTGCAGTATCGCAATTTGTTCAATGTGTCCATCTTAAACTAATTTTTATTTCTAATAATTGAGAAAATAAGAAGTTTTGTATTGTTATTAATAGCCAATGTAGATATTTCTACATCATGATGAAGATCTCGGTTTGTTTTGACTAATTTGCACACATAAAAAAACCCACATTAAATGTGGGTTTTTCGCACCATTAAAACTTATGCAGTTTCAACAGATACGTAGCGACGGCCAAACTGACCTTTCACTTCGAATTTGATCACGCCATCAGCGGTAGCAAATAAAGTATGGTCACGGCCCATACCTACGTTTGCACCAGCGTGGAATTCTGTACCACGTTGACGAACAATAATGTTACCAGCAGTCACAGCTTGACCACCGTACATTTTAACACCTAACATTTTAGGGTTTGAGTCACGACCGTTACGTGTCGATCCACCAGCCTTTTTAGTAGCCATGTTTCATAATCCTCGTAATTAGCCTGAAATAGCAGTAATTTTCAACTCGGTAAACCATTGACGGTGACCTTGTTGTTTACGGTAATGTTTACGACGACGCATTTTAACAATACGGATTTTGTCGTGACGACCGTGGCTAACTACTTCAGCAGTTACTGTAGCACCAGCAACAACTGGAGCACCAATTTGAATGCTTTCGCCGTTTACAAGCATTAATACGTCATCAAACGTAATAGTTGTACCAGTTTCAGCTTTCAATAATTCTACTTTAAGGGTTTCACCCTCAACCACACGGTGTTGTTTACCACCGCTTTGGATTACTGCGTACATAATGTACTCCAAACATGCCCGTGTCGTCGTGCCGATAAAGGAATATATCGATCTTAATACGAGCGCCACTGGGGGGATATATAAGGGCAAACATATTAAGTGATAATAAATCAAACAACAAGCGGTTTTAGCGTTTTTTTAAACTTTAATTCTGTCTAATTTATAAACAATCAAATTATTCATCAGAAATTGCTTTTACATCCAGACCTTACATTTTATAAAATGAAATAGATTTGTAAAATCAATTCGCTACTATAGACTAAGGAATTCCAACCCTGTCATGTAGCATATGTTTTTTATGATTCAGGACTCAATTAAAACCATTTGCTTAGTCAGGATTTAAGCAACTATATTAAGATCTTAGCTATATCATGAGATATAGTTGTTACACTAGATTACAAGCAATTCAATTTTAGAGGTTTCTCTTCACATGGCCATCGACTTCAAGCAAGACATTCTCGCTCCTGTTGCTTCAGATTTTGCTGCGATGGACACATTTATCAATGAAGGGATCACCTCAAAAGTTGCCTTGGTGATGGCAGTAAGTAAACACGTGGTAGAAGCAGGCGGCAAGCGCATGCGCCCAATCATGTGTTTATTGGCGGCCAAAGCCTGCGGCGCAGAAGATATCGAACGCCAGCGTAAACTGGCAGCCATTATTGAAATGCTACATACCGCAACTCTGGTGCATGATGATGTAGTGGATGAATCAGGCTTGCGCCGCGGTCGACCTACAGCCAATGCTACATGGAATAACCAGACTGCAGTTCTAGTCGGTGACTTTCTGATTTCGCGTGCTTTCGATTTGCTGGTCGATTTAAACGACATGACCTTACTAAAAGACTTTTCAACCGGTACCTGTGAAATCGCAGAAGGTGAAGTTTTGCAGCTGCAAGCACAGCATCAACCTGAAACCACCGAAAAAACTTATCTCGATATTATTCATGGCAAAACCTCCCGCCTGTTTGAACTGGCCACTGAAGGCGCTGCAATTTTATCGGGCACGCCACAATACCGTGAACCCTTACGTGTCTTTGCCGGTCACTTTGGCAACGCTTTCCAGATTATTGATGATATTTTAGACTACACTTCCGATGCTGAAACATTAGGTAAAAATATTGGTGATGATTTAATGGAAGGCAAACCGACTTTGCCATTAATCTCTGCCTTGCAAAAAACCACTGATGAAGAACATGAAATTGTTCGTTTAAGTATTGCCACTGGTGGTATTAACCATCTGGACCGTGTCATCGAGATTGTGCAAAGCTGTGGTGCCCTGGATTATTGCCGCCAACGTGCCACTGAAGAAACACAATTGGCTCTCAACGCTTTAGAGGCGCTTCCGAATACTGAATATCGCCAGGCATTGATTAATTTGACCCAGCTTGCCCTCAACCGGATTCAATAATGGGATTGGAAAAATATAGTTTTACCCCTCGCCTATGCATATAAATTTCAATGATCTATTTTTAAAAATGCAGGAGCAGCTTGAATCTCATCAGGCTGTTCTTGATGATTCGCTACTCATTGAGTTAGTAAACCGTATTCGACCAGATGATTCCACCAATCTCGACGAAATTAACAGCAAATTCCAAGCTTTCATCCAGACTCTGCTGATTACGCCACATGCGGTCATTACATTTCAGAATTTTATCTTAAAACTCATTAACCAATACAAGCAAACCAGTTTATATGCCGATACCGGTATTTTGTCTTTGGATGGTTTTTGGAATCAGCTCGCTCAGCGGCTAGGTGCTCACTTTCTCCCTCTGATTAATGATCAAAGCCAACTGCAGGATTTAGTCCGTCGCGTTTTTTATCAACGTAGTGACAAATACTGGCTGGATAGTATTGCCGATGAAGACTGGCAAAAGCTTTTTGGACTGATAAATCAGGGTCACAGCAATCAGCAAGAAAAACTTAAAATTAAAAGTGAGCTGATTAAAGCGATTACCGTTTTATCTTACCGGATTAGTGGCATTGGGCTGTATCCGGAATTTATTAATGCGCATCCGGAACTGACCGAATATGAATCACCTTTTCTGGCGCAAAACCGGGAAATCAATGAATTCATCCAGCATTACAAGGCGCTGTATCAAAATACCGATCCAATGGCCCTCATTGTTCCCCCTGATGCTTCTCAAGCTTTGGTGATGATTGAGCAATGCCGCGATGTGGTGTTAAAAATTCGTCGTGCCACCAAAAGAATTGGCGTGAGTTTAAGCCTGACTTATCTGCTGTCTTTACTAGAACAATGTCTAGACCGCATTGAACTGTTGATCAATCTGATTATGGATGAAGATCAGCTTCGCTATGAGTCTTTAGGCTTATTGATGGTCGATATCACCCATGCGATTTATAGTGAGCGCAGTGTGCGATCACTTTTAGCCGCCAATAGCGAACTGATTGCATTACAGGTCACAGAGAATGCCAGTAAAACGGGCGAACACTATGTAAGTACCGACAAGCAGGGTTTCTGGTCGATGTATAAATCGGCCGCAGGTGCAGGTGTCATTATTGCCACCATGGCCACCTTAAAAATATTAGCTGCACGACTGGCCATGGCACCGATCATGCAGGCCTTGGTCTTTAGCATGAATTATTCATTCGGATTTATGCTGATTCATGTCTTGCATTTTACCGTTGCCACCAAACAGCCAGCCATGACTGCAGCGGCGCTTGCAGCAACGGTACAACAGACCAAAGGTTCCAAAACTGCACAGATTGCTGAGCTTGCGGCACTGATCATTAATATTATCCGTACCCAGTTTATTGCCATTCTGGGTAATATTTCCATTGCCATTCCAACCGCTGCCGTCATTACCCTGCTCTGGCAATACGGCATGGATGAATCACTACTCAGCCATACTAAAGCTTCTCAGACCTTACATTCACTCAATCCATTTACCTCACTGGCTATTCCGCACGCAGCGATTGCCGGGGTTTGCCTATTCTTTTCAGGACTGATTGCAGGTTATTTTGACAACATGGCGGTGTACCGTAAGGTTGGTCCGCGTTTACAGGCCCATGCAAACTTAAAAATATTATTGGGGCAAGAACGTCTGAATACATTTGCCGCCTATATAGAGCGGAACTTAGGGGCTTTGGCCGGGAATTTCCTGTTTGGGATCATGCTCGGCAGCATGGGTACCATTGGTTTTATTTTAGGGCTGCCACTGGATATTCGCCATATTGCCTTTGCTTCAGCCAACTTTATTCAGGGTCTGATCTGTATTAATGGTAGTCCTGAAATTGGCTTGATTATTGTTTCATTCTTAGGCGTGTTATTAATTGGTTTGACCAACTTGTTTGTGAGTTTCAGTCTGACCATTATTGTGGCATTGCGTGCCCGCCGGGTTCGCTTTGAACAATGGAAGCCGTTGGCCAAACTGGTGCTCACCCACTTCCTGACCCGACCAAGTGACTTTTTTTGGCCACCGAAAACACCATTAGAAGTAGATGAATTTTCAACGCCGCAAAAATCTCCGCTGAAGTAATTTACTATTTTTGTTTTACTTCGCGTTAAAAAATCGGTAAAAAGAAAAGCATAATTTACACACACTTGAAATAAAGTGTACTGATGAGTACACTTTAACCATTAAATTAGTCATGCTTCAATCGGCTAAGATAACAAAGGTTCCTTACATGCCTTATCTGTTGCTTGGTGTAGGATTTTTCTTATTTATTTTCAGCATATTAATGTTTGTTACGCCATCCTTGAATCACTTCGACTGGGTGATGATTGAATGGCTGAGCCAGCATCGTAACGTGCCTTTAAATAGGATATTCATCACACTTTCAACTCTAGGAGGAATGCCATTTGTGTTATTTTTAACCACAATCTGGTGTTTACACCAAGCTTGGTATAAAAAATACACAAATGTTGTTTTTATTAGTTTGGGACTGATAGGAAGTAGTGCCACGGTTTGGCTGCTCAAATATTTGATTTCAAGACCTCGCCCACCCGAAATGTATCACCTTGTTCATAGTTATGGTGCTTCATTTCCCAGTGCTCATAGTATCTATGCCGCTGCTTTGGGCTGTCTTGCAATATATCTTAGCCAAAAACATCCGCAGCACCTGCTGATTTGCGTATGTGCATGTATATGGTTGTTACTCATGGGAATTTCAAGGGTATACCTTGGGGTACATTTCCCCTCTGATGTCTTGGCAGGTTGGAGCATAGGTTTTATTTGGATCACACTACTGTATCTGTTGTATGCCAAATTTAGCAGAGCGAAAACAAATTAGTTTTTAGATAAGAATCTAATCGAGGTGGAATAATGATGTCTGCAAAGCTATGGGCGCCCGCCCTTACCGCTTGCGCATTAGCAACAAGTATTGCACTTGTTGGTTGTAGCAAAGATCCCAAGGATGCGCAGCAAGCTGCAGCAGCCCAAAAAATGCCGCCAACTGAAGTCGGTGTCATCGTTGCTCAACCCCAAAGCGTAGAGCAATCGGTAGAACTTTCAGGTCGTATGACGGCATTTGAAATTTCTGAAGTCCGTCCACAAACCAGTGGTGTCATTCTTAAACGTCTATTCACTGAAGGCAGTTATGTGCGTGAAGGTCAAGCCCTCTATGAGCTGGATTCCCGCACCAACCGCGCAACATTTGACAATGCCAGAGCAGCATTATTACAACAAGAAGCGAATTTAAGTTCACTCAAAACCAAACTGAACCGTTATCAACAATTAGTTTCTAGCAATGCTATTTCTAAACAAGATTATGATGATTTAGTCGGTCAAGTGAATGTTGCTACAGCACAAGTTGCAGCAGCACGCGCCCAAGTGAAAAATGCTGAAGTTGATCTGGGTTATTCAACAATCCGTTCACCAATTTCAGGTCAAACCAACCGTTCTAGTGTTACTGCCGGTGCCTTGGTGACTGCAAATCAGACAGATCCCCTGGTGACTGTACAGCGTCTAGACCCGATTTATGTCGACATTAACCAGTCGAGTGCTGAATTGTTGCGTTTACGTCAGCAATTGAGCCAAGGCAGCTTGGGTAGCAGCAACAACACCAAAGTGAAGCTGAAACTTGAAGATGGTAGCTATTATCCAGTTGAAGGTCGCCTTGCATTCTCCGATGCCAGTGTGAATCCGGAAACCGGCACAGTGACTTTGCGCGCTGTGTTCCAGAACCCGAATCACTTATTGCTTCCAGGTATGTATGCAACTGCTCAAATTGTGCAAGGTGTCGTTCCTAATGCAATCCTGATTCCTCAAGCAGCGATTACCCGTACACCAACAGGCCAAGCGGTTGCCATGATTGTTAATGCCAAAGGTGTGGTTGAAACGCGTCCTGTAGAAACTTCTGGTGTTCAGGGTAAAGACTGGATTGTGACCAAAGGCTTGCAAACAGGTGAAAAAGTAATTGTTGATGGTATTGCCAAGGTGAAAGAAGGTGCAACTGTGGTTGCCAAACCTTATCAGCCTCAAGCTGCGGCACCTCAGGGTGCAGGCCAACCTGCTGCAGAAGCAAATAAAGCAGGCAAACCAGCCGATCAGGCACAACCTAAAACTGAACAAAAAGCTACTTCAAATGCATAAGGGGTAGACTAGATGGCTCACTTTTTTATTCATCGCCCGATCTTTGCATGGGTGATTGCATTGGTCATTATGCTGGCGGGTATTTTAACCCTCAGCAAAATGCCCATTGCACAATATCCAACTATTGCCCCGCCGACGGTGACCATTGCTGCGACCTATCCAGGTGCGTCTGCTGAAACTGTAGAAAACACAGTGACGCAGATCATTGAGCAGCAAATGAATGGTCTGGATGGCTTACGTTATATTTCGTCCAACAGTGCCGGTAATGGCCAGGCTTCAATTGCCTTGAACTTCGAACAAGGGGTTGATCCCGATATCGCTCAAGTTCAGGTACAAAACAAATTACAGTCAGCAACTGCCCTGCTCCCTGAAGATGTACAACGTCAGGGTGTAAAAGTGACTAAATCGGGTGCCAGTTTCCTGCAAGTGATCGCATTCTACTCACCGGATGGCTCACTTTCTGATGCCGACATTAAAGACTACGTAAACTCGAATATTTCTGAACCATTAAGCCGTGTGGCGGGTGTGGGTGAAGTACAGGTGTTTGGTGGTTCATATGCCATGCGTATCTGGCTGGATCCTGCGAAACTCAGCAGTTATCAGCTGACTCCAAGTGATGTCGTTACTGCTCTTCGTACCCAAAACGCACAGGTTGCCGTGGGGCAATTAGGCGGGGCACCGGCTGTTGAAGGTCAAGCGCTGAATGCGACTGTAAACGCGCAAAGTCTTTTACAGACACCAGAACAGTTCCGTAACATTTTACTGAAAAATGTCGGTTCTGGCGCAAAAGTAACTTTGGGTGATGTCGCTAAAGTTGAATTAGGCTCTGACACTTATCAGTTCACTTCTAAATTCAACGGCAAACCTGCTGGCGGTGTAGCGATTAAATTGGCTACAGGTGCAAACGCACTAGATACAGCAACTGCGGTAGAAGAGCGCTTACAACAACTGCGCAAAAACTACCCAAGTGGTTTAAAAGACCAGTTGGCGTTTGATACCACTCCATTTATCAAACTTTCGATTGAAAGTGTGGTTCACACTCTAGTTGAAGCTATTGTTCTGGTATTCCTGGTCATGTTCCTGTTCTTGCAGAACTGGCGTGCAACCATTATTCCAACCATGGCCGTGCCTGTGGTGGTGTTGGGTACATTCGCGATTATCAACCTGTTCGGCTTCTCCATTAATACCCTGACCATGTTTGCTATGGTACTGGCAATTGGTTTGCTGGTGGATGATGCGATTGTTGTGGTCGAAAACGTTGAACGGGTGATGCAGGAAGATCATCTCGACCCTGTCACGGCGACTGAAAAGTCGATGAGTCAGATTTCAGGGGCATTAATCGGTATTACCACGGTATTAACCGCGGTATTTGTACCCATGGCTTTCTTTAGCGGAACGACCGGTGTAATTTACCGTCAGTTCTCGATTACGCTCGTGACGGCGATGATTCTGTCATTAATTGTGGCACTGACCTTTACGCCTGCACTGTGTGCAACTTTGCTCAAACA
Source organism: Acinetobacter sp. BSP-28 (assembly GCF_044130285.1). Lineage (NCBI taxonomy): Bacteria > Pseudomonadati > Pseudomonadota > Gammaproteobacteria > Moraxellales > Moraxellaceae > Acinetobacter > Acinetobacter sp. BSP-28. The sequence continues at coordinate 103,225 of NZ_JBIQOB010000004.1, read as the reverse complement.
GCATGAGAAAGATAAACCGGAAAGCAACGGTATTTTTGCCCGCTTCTTCCGCTGGTTTAACCACAGTTTTGACCGCATGTCACATGGCTACCAAAATTGGGTAGGCAAACTGCTGATTCACAAAATCATTGCAGGTGTCATTTATGCTGTGGTGATTGCAGGTCTGTTATTCATGTTCAAGAACCTGCCGAGTTCATTCTTACCGGACGAAGACCAAGGTGTGGTCATGACCCTGGTTCAGCTTCCACCGAATGCGACACTTGACCGTACAGAGAAAGTTATTGATCAAATGACTGGCTTCTTTATGGAAGGTGAAAAAGCCAATGTCGATTCTGTATTCAGTGTTGCAGGCTTCTCGTTCACGGGTGTAGGCCAGAATGCTGGTTTGGCTTTCATTAAACTGAAAGACTGGAGTGACCGTACAACACCTGAATCTCAAATTGGGGCCATTATCCAGCGTGGTATGGCCTTGAACGTGATTGCTAAAGATGCCTCTTATGTGATGCCGTTGCAGCTTCCTGCAATGCCGGAGCTGGGTGTTTCTGCCGGCTTTAACTTGCAGTTGAAAGATGCTGCGGGTAATGGTCATGAAAAACTGATCACTGCACGTAACATGATCCTGGGCATGGCTGCACAAGACAAACGCCTTGCCGGTGTGCGTCCGAACGGTCAGGAAGATACGCCACAATACAAAATTTATGTCGATAATGAAAAAGCCAGCGCTATGGGCGTCAGCATTTCTGAAATCAACAGCACCATGAGTATTACGTGGGGTGGTTCATACATTAATGACTTTATTGACCGCGGTCGCGTGAAAAAAGTCTATGTTCAAGGTGTACCTGATGCGCGTATGATGCCGGAAGACTTAAACAAGTGGTACGTACGTAACAACCTGGGACAAATGGTTCCGTTCTCTGCTTTTGCAACAGGTGAATGGACTTATGGTTCGCCACGTCTTGAACGTTATAACGGTATTTCATCAGTCAACATTCAAGGTACTCCTGCACCGGGCGTCAGCTCTGGTGATGCGATGCTTGCAATGGAAGAAATCATTGCCAAACTTCCGCAAATGGGGATGAGTGGTTTTGACTATGAATGGACAGGTTTATCTCTAGAAGAACGTGAAGCAGGTTCGCAAACTGCGAGTCTTTATGCACTTTCTATGTTAATCGTGTTCTTGTGTCTTGCTGCCTTGTATGAAAGCTGGTCTATTCCATTCTCGGTACTTTTGGTGATTCCTTTAGGTATCTTGGGTGCAGTTGGCTTAACGTTCTTGGGCATGGTGGTGCTGAAAGATCCTAACTTGTCGAATAACATCTACTTCCAGGTTGCGATTATTGCAGTTATTGGTTTGGCTGCGAAAAATGCCATCTTGATTGTCGAATTCGCCAAGGAACTGCAGGAAGATAAAGGCGAGCCTTTACTTGAAGCAACGCTGCATGCAGCAAAAATGCGTTTACGTCCAATCATCATGACCACCCTTGCCTTCGGTTTTGGTGTACTTCCGCTTGCCCTTGCTACAGGTGCAGGTGCAGGTAGCCAGCACTCGGTAGGTTACGGTGTACTGGGTGGTGTCATCAGTTCGACTTTATTGGGTATCTTCTTTATTCCTGTGTTCTACGTATGGATTCGAAGTATCTTTAAATACAAACCTAAAAAACCAAATAATCAGGAGCAAGCATCGTGATGCAAAAGGTATGGTCTATTTCAGGTCGTAGCATTGCGGTATCTGCACTTGCGCTTGCTTTGACTGCATGTCAAAGCATGCGTGGCCCAGAGCCCGTAGCTCAAGCAAATATTCCAGAACAGGGTTATTTAACCGCGAGTTCTGGACCTTCAATTGCTGAACAAGGTTATAAAGACTTTTTTGCCGATCAACGCTTGCTTCAAGTGCTTGATCTGGCATTGGCCAATAACCGCGATTTGCGTACTTCAACCTTGAATATTCAACGTGCGCAGCAACAGTATCAGATTACCCAGAACAACCAGCTGCCAACCATTGGTGCCAGTGGCAGTGTGCTTCGTCAAGACACGCTCAACACCGGCGCCATGACCAGCTACAATGTTGGTCTGGGTGTGACTGCCTATGAGCTGGACTTCTGGGGTCGTGTGCGCAGCTTAAAAGACAATGCTTTAGATACGTATTTAGCGACTTCAAGTGCGCGTGATGCGACTCAAATTGCGTTGATTGGTCAGGTTGCTCAAGCCTGGTTGAACTACTCGTTTGCCAATGCAAATTTAAAACTTGCCGACCAGACATTAAAAGCTCAGCTTGAGTCTTATAATCTCAACAAAAAACGTTTCGATGTCGGTATCGACAGTGAAGTTCCTGTTCGTCAGGCACAGATTTCTGTAGAAACGGCTCGTAACGATGTTGCCAATTACAAGACCCAGATTGCCCAAGCACAGAACCTGCTTAACCTGCTTGTCGGTCAAGCGGTTCCTGCCAATTTGCTGCCGACTCAGCGTGTCACACGTATCAGTCAGAGCAATGCCATTGGTGCCGGTTTACCAAGTGACTTGTTAAATAATCGTCCCGACATTCGTGCTGCGGAATATAAACTGTCTGCGGCGGGTGCCAATATTGGTGCAGCTAAAGCACGCATGTTCCCGACCATCAGTTTGACCGGCAATGCAGGCTATGCTTCAACCAGCTTAAGTGACCTGTTTAAATCAGGTGGATTTGTCTGGTCAGTGGGTCCGAGTATCGACCTTCCAATCTTCGATTGGGGTACGCGTAAAGCCAACATCAAGATTTCAGAAACAGATCAGCAAATTGCCTTATCTGACTATGAAAAATCAATTCAGTCCGCTTTCCGCGAAGTGAATGATGCTTTGGCAGTACGTCAAAATATTGGTGACCGTCTGGCAGCGCAGCGCCGTCTGGTGGATGCAACCAATACCACTTACCGATTGTCGAATGCCCGCTTCCGTGCCGGTATTGACAGTTACTTGACGGTACTGGATGCGCAACGTGCATCATATGCAGCTGAACAAGGTTTATTGTTGCTTGAACAAGCCAACATGAATAACCAGGTTGAATTGTATAAAACACTCGGTGGCGGGCTGAAAGCCAACACCGGTGATGCCGTTCAACAAGCACCTTCTTCAGCTGAACGTAAAGCGGCAAACAGCGCTCAGTAATGTTCAAATATGATAAAAAAGCCTGCACCATGCAGGCTTTTTTATTGCTTTTTTAAACATGATTTCCTATCTTCACTAAACCCTATTTCATTTGAATATCAAAACATGCTGCTGAGTAATTTAGAATCTGTTCCGGGTCATACCATTATTCGTCAACTGGATGTGGTCTATGGCAGCACCGTGCGTAGTAAACATGTGGGACGTGACCTGCTTGCAGGCTTAAAAAACATTGTCGGTGGTGAACTCACTGCCTACACTGAACTGCTGGAAGAATCGCGCCAGGAAGCCATGAACCGTATGATTGCAAAAGCTCAATCCATGGGTGCCAATGCCGTGGTGGGTATCCGTTTTTCTACTTCGAATATTGCCCAAGGTGCTTCGGAACTTTTTGTTTATGGCACAGCAGTGATTGTAGAACCAAACATTCCTAAACTTCCTGATCCATTTCAAACACAGGCCTAAGTTATGGATGGCTTGATTTTCCAGATTGCTGTTTTTGCCCTTTTATTTGCAATAGGCTTTGGTTTTGGCAGATATAACGAACGTAAGCACCTAGATTCACTGGCCGAAAATGAACGGCGTTTGGCCTATATCACATTGGATAACAGCCGTTTTAAGACGTCTACACACCCAGGGCAACTGGTGAGCAGCAATGTAGTCATTTCCCATGATTACTTTAAATATGTGATTGCCAATATCCAGAATTTTTTTGGTGGCCGTTTAACCAGTTATGAAAGTATCGTCGAACGTGCTCGCCGTGAAGCAGTTGTTCGCTTAAAACTGGAAGCAGAAAAAATTGGTGCAACCCATATTATGGGCTTACGCCTTAGTACCACTGAACTGGGCATGCAAGGTGGGATGGTTGAAGTGTTTGCTTATGGGACGGCGATTCAATCATAAATCCTGCACAACCATCTCTATATTTCATTAACTTTCAAATAGCAGAGCTCCTCCGTTTTTTAAAGGTGAGTATCCTCGAAATATATTTCGAGTGCGCAAGGGAGGGATTATATCGTGACTAACATTTTACTATTTAAAATCCCCCTAAATCCCCCTTTTACAAAGGGGGACTTTAAAGCTTCTTCCTTTAGAAACGAGGGAGCTTTAATTATTTCACATTAGCCTTGCGGATCATTTTATACAGGGTACTTGGCGATAAGCGTGACATCCATACTCCCAGTTTTTCTTTGGTGCCACCCACCACAATGTATTCTTCACCATTCAGCAAAGCACTCACCACTGTTTTGGCAAATACTTCTGGCTCTAAACCATTTTCAATGGCTTCATCCTGATGCCCTTGTGGTTTGCCCGCGCCATTTAAGGCATTGAAAGACACATTGGTTTTGACAAAGCCCGGAAAAATCACCGAGACATCGACGCCATCCTGCGCCACTTCAGCGCGCAAGCTGTTAGCCCACATATGAATCGCAGCTTTTGCTGCTGAATACGAGGCACGGTACTGGGTGCCCAAAAGTCCTGCCACACTGGACACAAAGGCAATACGACCGGACTTCTGTTTAAGGAAAGTCGGTAAAACTGTTTTGGTCAGAAACACTTGCGAGAAGTAATCCACTTCCATGATTGCACGTTCAGTTTGCATGGTGGTATCGGCAATCAGGGCACGCTGGCTTAAACCTGCATTATTGATTAGCCAGTCAATACGCCCTTTCTGACTTAGCACTTGCTCATAAGCATGACGAACCTGATTTTCATCGGTAATATCGGCACTGACACAAAGATGCTGATCAGGATTGCTCAAGCTTAAACGGACATTTTCCAGTTCATCTATACGGCGTGCAGTCAGTACGACCTGTGCACCCTGCAAAGCACACTCCTGAGCAAGAGCCTTGCCTAAACCTGAAGATGCACCGGTAATCCATACCACTTGGTTGTTTAAACTGTCCTGCTGCGCCATGTTATGTTTCCTGTTTTAAATTAGGTTTCAAAATTGTTTGATCTGTCAGTTTTAGGCTCTTGATTCAAAAACATCAGAAAATGATCAAGGTAACGATGAGTTTCTTGTGCATCGTAATAAGCACCCAGTTTTTCCAGACGTTTATAGCCCATTTGCGTGGTTAAGCTAATCACGCCATTTAAGGTTTTATCAACCACCAAATTGAATTTCAACATTTTTTTAGGCTCACGTACCAAATACGTCACGCCTTGATCGACCATTTCGGTAAAAGCTTTCAAGGCAGGTGAAACGTATTGGCTATTTCCACTCTTTACCTGTTCTACACAACCTAGCAGTTCTACGACCAGCACATGATCTACACGATAAGAAATATAGTGTTGGTCATTTTTTTCATGTGCCATTTCAATTAAATAATTAACCATTGGAATTAAACGGTCATTGCCAAAAAATGACACCGACCATGGCATATATTTACGTACCGTATCTAAAATCTGCTGTACCACTTTGTCTGACTCTCGGTCACTCGAGGTGGATAAACGCGAAATTTCACCAAAAACCTGATCCACAATTTCACAGGAGATATCTGCCAGCACCTCACCCAGCGGTTTCGCCAAACTTTCAGTTTTGCCTTCATTCAGTTGCTGGTGAATCTGCTGGAATCGTTGGTGGGTTTCTGCTTTTAATTTTAAAGAAATTAAATAACTCATAATAATTATCTCCCTGTTAGACCTTATTAGAATTGTTCTGCGATCATCTGTGCCGTTTTTATTATACTCTCATCATAGAACCGAATTGTGTATGTGCCAAATGCTTATTTTTTGCATTTTCTTTAGCTGCCTCATCTGTATTTTTTTTTGCTACAATAGATGCAATTTTTTATTCACTTTTGATCCGTTCGAACTATGACTGATTCAGCGCAAAATATTGCTACAACCTACGATCCGACCGAGATCGAGAAAAAATGGTACCAAACTTGGGAAGAGCGTGGTTACTTCAAGCCGTCTGAAAAAGGCGAATCATTCTGTATTATGATTCCGCCACCAAACGTCACTGGTAGCTTGCACATGGGTCATGGTTTTAACAATGCCATCATGGATGCCTTAACCCGTTTTAACCGTATGTCAGGTAAAAATACCTTATGGCAACCGGGTACTGACCACGCAGGTATTGCAACGCAAATGGTTGTAGAGCGTCAGTTGGGTGCACAAGGCATCAGCCGTCATGACTTAGGTCGTGAAAAGTTCATCGAAAAAGTCTGGGAGTGGAAGGAACAGTCTGGCGGTAACATTACCCGTCAAATCCGTCGTTTAGGTTCTTCGGTTGACTGGTCTCGTGAACGCTTCACCATGGATGAAGGTCTTTCAAACGCGGTTAAAGAAGTGTTTGTAAAACTGCATGAAGAAGGTTTGATCTACCGTGGTAAACGCCTGGTGAACTGGGATCCAAAATTACAAACTGCCCTGTCTGACCTGGAAGTTGAGTCTGATAAAGAAGAAGCAGGTTCATTGTGGCACTTCAAATATTTCTTTGAAGATAAATCCCTGCGTACTCACGATGGTAAAGATTACATCGTGGTGGCAACGACTCGTCCTGAAACGTTATTAGGCGATACAGCAGTTGCGGTGGCACTGGATGATGAACGTTATGCAGATCTAGTGGGCAAAAACATCATCCTGCCTATTACCGGTCGTGCGGTTCCAATCGTTAAAGACGAATATGTCGACAAAGAATTCGGTACAGGCTGTGTAAAAATCACCCCTGCACATGACTTCAATGACTATGAAGTGGGTAAACGCTGCGAATTGCCAATCATCAACATCTTCAACAAAAATGCTGAAGTATTGGCCGAGTTTGAATACATCGCAAAAGCCGGCGAGCAAATTTCTAAAACCATCCCTGCACCTGCGGACTATGTTGGTTTAGAGCGTTTTGAAGCTCGTAAAAAGTTAGTTGAACAAGCGGAAGCTGAAGGCTGGTTAGACCAGATTCAACCGTACACACTGAAACCACCTCGCGGTGACCGTTCAGGCGTAATCGTTGAGCCTCTACTCACAGACCAATGGTATGTGAAAATTGCACCACTGGCGAAACCTGCGATTGAAGCGGTTCAGGACGGTCGTATCAAGTTCGTACCTGAACAGTACAGCAACATGTACATGGCGTGGATGAACAACATTCAAGACTGGTGTATCTCGCGTCAATTGTGGTGGGGTCACCGTATTCCAGCTTGGTACGATGTAGAAGGCAATGTCTATGTGGGTCGTGACGAAGCTGAAGTTCGTGCAAAAAACAACATCCCTGCCGATGTTGAGTTAAACCAAGACGAAGACGTTTTGGATACATGGTTCTCTTCAGGTCTTTGGACATTCTCAACTTTAGGTTGGACTGGCGATGCGAAGAAAGATGCTAAAAACTATTTCTTAAATACGTTCCACCCGACTGATGTATTGGTGACAGGTTTTGACATCATCTTCTTCTGGGTAGCGCGTATGATCATGATGACCATGCACTTCATGAAAAATGAAGATGGCACACCACAAGTACCGTTCAAAACTGTGTATGTACACGGTCTGGTACGTGATGGCGAAGGTCAGAAGATGTCTAAATCTAAGGGTAACGTACTTGACCCATTAGATTTGATTGATGGTGTAGATCTTGAAACCCTAGTACAAAAACGTACTACAGGACTCATGAACCCGAAACAGGCTTCGAAGATTGAAAAATCAACCCGTAAAGAATTCCCAGAAGGTATTCAGGCTTACGGTACAGATGCGGTTCGTTTCACATTCTGTGCACTTGCCAACACCGGTCGTGACATCAAGTTCGACATGAAACGTGTTGAAGGTTACCGTAACTTTGCCAACAAAATCTGGAACGGTACGCGTTTCGTGATGATGAATGTTGAAGGTCAAACGGTAGGTCAAACTGCACGTCCTGATCTTTGGGAATTGCCTGAACAGTGGATTGTCAGCCGTCTACAAAAAGCGACTGCTGCGGTACAAACTGCATTTGCGACGTATCGTTTAGACTTGGCTGCGCAAGCAATCTACGAATTCATCTGGAATGAATACTGTGACTGGTATGTAGAACTGACCAAGCCTGTTCTGAATGATGAAAATGTATCTGAAGAGCGTAAAGCTGAAGTTCGCCGTGTATTGCTTGCAGTGATGGAAGCATCATTACGTCTTGCACATCCGTTAATGCCGTACCTGACTGAAGAAATCTGGCAAACGCTTGCGCCTAAACTTGGCATTTCAGGCGAAACGATTATGCTTGCGCAGTACCCAACTGCGGATGAATCGTTAATGAATGACCAGGCTGAAGCAGATATGCAATGGCTACAAGGTTTGATTGGTGCTGTGCGTAACATCCGTGGTGAGATGGGTCTAGGTAATGCACGTTTGTTGCCAGTTCTTCTTCAAAACACCACTGAAGCTGAAAAAGCTCAGATCACTCGTATTGAAGCGCTGTTCAAGGCATTGGCGAAAGTTGAAAGCATCACCTTCTTGGCTGATGGCGAACAACCACCATTGTCTTCATCTTCTGTAGTCGGTCACGTGTCTGTATTCGTTCCAATGAAGGGCTTGATTGACCCTAAAGCGGAATTGGGTCGTCTACAAAAAGACTTCGACAAGGTTCAAAAACAGCATGACCAAATTGCCACTAAACTTGGCAATGAAGGTTTTGTGGCAAAAGCACCTGCTGCTGTGGTTGAAGGCGAGAAAGTAAAACTTGCTGAATTTGCTGACCAGTTAGCGAAGATTAAAGCGAATATGGAGCAGATTGCGGCGCTGTAAGGTGTTGTTAGTTTGATTCAAAAAATCCCCTCTTAATGAGGGGTTTTTTGTTTTATAATTTTAAACAAGTAAATAAAGAATAAAATTATGTCTAAATATGATTTCGAAAACATTATAAATAACTCATCGTACATGAAAGCTATACGCGCTGTTGAAGATTCTACATACATGAAATCCATGCGCGCTATTGAAGACTCCTCATACATGAAAGTCATTCATGCTATTGAAGACTCCTCATACATGAAAGCCATGCGTGCTATTGAAGACTCTTCATACATGAAAGCCATGCATGCTATTGAAGACTCTTCATACATAAAAGCTATGCGTGCTGTTGAAAATTCTTCCTACATGAAAGCCATGCATGAAATGGAAACAGTTTTAAAAACTACAAAAGTATCGAATCATTACTTTGAGATAATAGAAGAACGAATTTCTATAAATGATGAGCTAATAGGTTTTGTTCAAAATGATAATAATGAATTAAATGAACAATCTCTTTTTATTAACACTATATTATTTTCTATATGCATATTAGTCGTTAATGCACAAGTTCCATTAGATCAACTACTTGTGAACCTAGCTCAAAATATTCTGAGCAGTACAATATTTCTATATTTACAGTATAGCTACGAAGCTTCCAAAAACTCTAAGAACGGTATAAATAAAACCAATTTCAAAAATTCACGTATAACTACCGAGAGTACACCCTTGTATCTCAATCCTAAAATGAAAAGTGGGATAATAGAAAATCTTGAACAATACAAATTTTTAGAAATTATTTATGAGCCTAATCTACATAAATCTTGGTTAAAAGTACGAACAGAGATTAATGACGAAATTTTAGAAGGTTATATCTTAAGAAGTTATACATCACCTATTAAATAACCCTCTCCCACAGGGAGAAGGAGCAACATTTGATTTGATGCCCGTATGAATTTCGCAATGGAGTTCCCTCTCCTTTTAGGAGAGGGTTAGGGAGAGGTGCTTTTACTTTTTAATTCACAACAAACATTCCACAAATCCTCTAACACCACATCCGTCCTTCCCAACACATCATAATTCCAATACCGAACCACTATTAAATCCAATGCTTCTAAAAACTTGGTTCGCTCAGCGTCATATTCCCTTCCATCATCAGTACCATGCTGACCGCCATCTAGCTCAATCACCAAACCAATTTCATGACAGTAAAAATCAACAATATAAGGTTTGATCACATGCTGACGACGAAATTTAAGATTCATAAACCGCTTGGCACGTAAAACTTGCCACATGAGGTGTTCTGCATCGGTGGCTGTGTGGCGCATGGATTTTGCAAATAGTAAAAGTTGAGGGTCTAGCTTGTTATTCATGGGATTTTATTTTTATTATTTTCTTTAGATTAGCAGAATTTATAACCTCTCCCTAGCCCTCTCCTATAAGGAGAGGGAACTTTCATTTTTGATTCAATGAAATTATAAAATCACGTGCAGCTCCCTCTCCCTTTAGGATGAGAAGCACGGCTTCGCAAGGGGGTGAGGGAAAGCGAAAACTATAAAATCCCATTCTCCATCAGCATTTCCAACCCTTTCAGCTTCTTCATATACTTCAGCCGTTCCTTTTCCCCTTTCACCTGCTTTTTTAGTGCTGAAGTATCGACATCTACCTGCTTATATAAATCTGCAATTTTAACCTTGCCAGTATGGGCTTTTTTATTCCAGCTTAATGATTGGATCATTTCTTCTATTTGATCATCTAACTTTTGACTCTGCATATTTAAAGCTAGTTGATAAAACTTCATCTGCTCGGCACTTAAACCCTTTTGCGAAGCGCCACGATTCTGCTCAATCTGAATTTGCAGTTTCAATAAATAAAATAAATCCTGCGCTGCATAGGCCTCATTGGCTCGTTGCAGTATTTCAGTCTTTTCTACTTTCTTGGCTTCATCCGGCTCACGGTCTGGGTGAATGGTCGCAGCAATTTTTAAATACACGGTTTTTAAGGACTGCTCTGCCAGTTTTGCAGCCTGTTCCAGTTTTTCCTGCTGGCGTTTTAGCTTGGCTTGCTCACGTACCTGTTGATACTGCTCAGTGTCCCATTCTTCAAAATCCTCAGATGTTGCCTGATCCGAAGCATGCTCATCGGCAAAAAACAGCTCTATATCCTCTGCTCTTGGCTTTTTATTCTTTCTGGCCTGCCTATGTTCAATATACTGTTGATAGTAATTATAAATTTCATCAACAATCTGGGTGTGCTGCCCTGATAAAGATTGAGAGTCTTTTAAATAAGCTGCAAGATTCTGGATTTTGACATCAAGTTGCGTCAGCTCTGCCTTGGAAAATTCTGCCTCATGCAAATGCGTCCATAACTGTTCTAGTTGCTCAAATAGCACTGCATGCAACTCATGATAGACAGGCATTAAAGTCTGACGGGTATATTGCTGAATCTGTTCCTGCGCCTGTTGCCACTGCTTCAGTTCAAGCTGCTGCTGTTCAATTTTTTCAATCAGACGGTTCAGCTTTCTCTGCTGAGGTGAAAGCTCAATATCAGGCTGAACAGTGGTTTTTAAATCGAAAGACATAAGGCAGAAAAATGCAAAAGAAAAATTATACCTGATTTATGCGAAAGTATTTTTTGGCTCATTTCGGTAAAATCGAAGCCCTGCAAAACACTTGTCAGGCACGCCTTAGCACTACACGGCTTCAGATCAGGTCAATTTTTGAATTAACTACGTGACTAAAATAATTTCAGTTCTTTACCGAACTATAAAGGCAGGTTTGGATTAAGTCAGGCATATTATAAAAAAATGATTAATAAACAGAGATAAGGAACTGCATACATGGATTGGGCCAGTATTTTCATCCACGACACTAACTGGGAATTTGCCGCTGAAATTGTGGTGCGCTGTGTGTGTATGTTTATCATGATTATTCTATTTTTACGTCTGACCGGGAAACGCGGCGTCCGGCAGCTTTCGGTGTTTGAACTGGCCATTATTTTATCCCTCGGCTCGATTGCCGGCGACCCGATGTTTACCGAAGACCTGCCCTTAATTCAGGCACTGCTAATCATGAGCGTGATCATTATGATGTACCGCCTGACCACCTGGCTGATGATGAAATACCAACCCTTTGAAGATTTACTGGAAGGCAAGTCGCTGTACATTGTAGAAGATGGTGTACTGGTGCTGGAGAAAATCAAGCGCGGAAAAATGTCACACGATGAATTCTTTGCCGAAATGCGCCAGCAAGGCATTGAACATCTGGGTCAAGTGCGTGCCGGGCTGCTCGAAAGCGATGGTAAATTTAGTATCCTGCTTTTTCACCCTGAAGATATCCGTTATGGATTACCACTTTTTCCCAAGCAATATCAGAAGGTTAATAAGATAGAACCAAACATTTATTATGCCTGCATGTACTGTGGCCATGTCGATCAACCTGACCAGCCCGAGCAGTCCTGCCCACGCTGTGGCTGTTGCCGCTGGGCTAAGGCTATCAAAGAACCGATGCTCAGATAAGCTGGCAGTACCTCAACTGGTTTTTGGCTTTAATTCAAGTTTATCGGCTACAAGCTGAGTCGACGCAGTAATAATCATATTTTAAATGGCATAGTTCCTGCAGCAGTTAGCATTCCATCTGATGCAGTCTTGTTTCAAAAACTGATTGTTTGATAATCATTTATTGGTAACAAAACCGTAAAAAAATTTGCTTGAGCAATCGTTCAAAACTCGCTTAAGATGAAATCTGATGTATTTATATACATAAAAGAAAACATCTTTTGCATAAAAAAATAAGTGGCTTTCTACTGGCAACTTGGCACTTGATGATAATGAAATAAAAAGGAGTTTTATACATGACACATAAACGCAATATCACCTCCCTACTTTGTGCAAGCGCACTCTTGCTCGGTCTGAGTGCTTGTAGTGACAATAAAGCTCCATCCTCTGAAAAGCCTGCCGGCGGTGATGCCTCTGCCTCAGGTACGCTGGATAAAATTAAAAAGTCTGGCACCATTGTTTTAGGCTATCGCGACTCTTCTATTCCCTTCTCCTATATTGCCGATAATCCAAATCAGCCGGTCGGTTATGCACACGATTTACAGTTAAAAGTTGTAGATGCGGTGAAGCAAAAGCTGAATATGCCGGATTTAAAAATTCGCTATAACCTGGTAACCAGCCAAAACCGTATTCCACTGGTATCAAACGGTACGGTAGATCTGGAATGTGGTTCTACCACTAACAACAAGGAACGTCAGCAACAGGTCGATTTCTCGGTTGGTTTCTTCGAAGTCGGTTCTCGTCTGCTCACAGCTAAAGATTCTGGCGTTAAAGATTTTGCCGACCTGAAAGGTAAAAAACTGGTCACCACAGCGGGAACGACATCGGAACGTTATATCCGTCAGCATCAGCAAGAATTAGGTATTGGCGAAATCATTTCGGCCAAAGACCATGCAGAATCTTTCCTGATGCTGCAAAATGGCCGTGCGGCGGCATTTATGATGGATGACATCTTGCTTGCCGGTGAAAAATCCAAGGCGGCTGACCCGAATAAATGGGAAATTGTCGGAACTGCACCCATCCATGAAATTTACGGCTGTATGCTGCGTAAAGGCGATACCGGCTTTAAACAGGTCGTGGATGATGCTATTAAAACCACCTATAGTTCTGGTGAAATCAACAAGATGTATGAAAAATGGTTCCAGCAACCGATTCCACCAAAAAATATTAACCTGAACTTCCAGATGTCTGATCAGTTGAAGGCTTTAATCAGCAATCCGCATGATCGTGACCAATAAGCATTAGAACAACAACTTTATCCATCAGGTAAACAAGGATTTTTTACCTGATGCGACTCAGGAGTTACTATGAATTATAGTTGGAACTGGGGAGTTTTATTACAGTCCACCGGGGTGGGCGACACGACCTATCTGAACTGGATTGTGACCGGTCTGGGCTGGCTACTGGTGATTGCCATAGTAGCCTGGAGCATTGCGATGGTTCTGGGCAGTATTTTGGGCATCATGCGCACCTTACCTAGCAAAACCGCACGCAGCATAGGCACGGCTTATGTCACCCTATTTCGTAATGTCCCCTTGCTGATTCAATTGTTTATCTGGTTCTATGTAGTTCCCAACTTTTTACCCGCGCCTATCAAATTATGGTGGATGAATGACTTAGGTGCCAATACCACGGCACTTATTTCAGCCAGTGTCGGTTTGGGGCTATTTACCGCAGCGCGGGTTTGCGAACAGGTGCGTACCGGAATTGAAGCCTTGCCTGTCGGTCAGGTCAATGCCGGTTATGCCATGGGCTTTAGCACCAGCCAGTTATATCGTTACGTGATTTTGCCGCAATCATTCCGGATGATTTTACCGCCACTCAGCTCCGAGCTGACCAACTGTGTCAAAAACACCTCGATCGCATCACTGGTCGGTGTGGCAGAAATTATTTCCCAGATGAAAACCATCAGTGAATATACCCAAAACACCATCGAAATTTACACCTACGTGACCATCATCTTTATTGTGATTAACTTCTGTTTAATTCAGGCAATGAATATGCTGGAAAAACGTTTACGTGTTCCCGGTCTGATTGCAGGAGATAAATAATGGAATGGCTCACTGCATTTTTAAATGATTTACAGCTCTCAGCTCCTGCCTTGTGGCATGGTCTGAGCATTACTTTAAAAGTGGTGTTCAGTGCCACCATTGGCGGAATTTTGATTGGTACCCTGCTTGCTTTAATGCGTTTATCGTCATTTAAAGTCCTGAATTTATTTGCGCAAGCTTATGTCAATCTGTTTCGTTCAATTCCATTGCTGCTGGTACTGATGTGGTTCTATTTTGCGGTGCCGTTTATCTATACCGCAGTTACGGGCAATTACCTGACTATTGATACGGCACTGGTGTCCAGTATTGTGGCGTTTATGCTGTTTGAAGCAGCTTACTTTTCGGAAATTGTCCGGGCCGGCATCCAGTCTATTCCCAAAGGTCAGACCGCTGCAGCCTACGCTCTGGGTATGAGCTATAGTCAGTCCATGCGTCTGATTATTTTGCCGCAGGCATTTCGTAAAATGACACCGTTGCTATTACAACAGACCATTATCCTGTTTCAGGATTCAACCATGGTCTATGCCATTGGTTTGCTGGACTTCTTCCGGACCAACTACGTCCGCGGCGACCTGATGTCGCTATTGACCCAATATATTTTATTTGCAGGTTTGGTGTACTTCACTGTGAGTATGATCGCGACCTATGCCGTTAAAAAATTACAAAGGAAGTTAACTGTATGACTGATGGTAAAGTAATGATTGATCTGCAAAATGTCAGTAAATGGTACAAAGATTTTCAGGTACTGACCGACTGCACCACCCAGATTCACCAAGGGGAAGTGGTGGTTGTGTGCGGGCCTTCAGGTTCAGGTAAATCGACCCTGATTAAAACTGTGAATGGTCTGGAACCCTTTCAGCAAGGCAATATTATTGTAGATGGTATTTCCGTCAAAGACCCAAAAACCGACCTGACCAAACTGCGTAGCCGTGTGGGTATGGTGTTCCAGCATTTTGAACTTTTCCCGCATTTGAGCATTACCGAAAATCTGACCATTGCCCAGATTAAAGTGTTAGGCCGTTCTGAAGCTGAAGCCAAGAAAAAAGGCTTGGCCTACCTGGACCGGGTTGGACTGAGTGCTCATGCCAGCAAGTTTCCGGCTCAGCTGTCCGGTGGCCAGCAGCAACGTGTTGCCATTGCTCGAGCCTTAAGCATGGACCCGATTGCGATGCTGTTTGATGAGCCAACTTCGGCACTGGATCCGGAAATGATTAATGAAGTGCTAGATGTGATGGTGGAACTGGCCAAAGAAGGCATGACCATGATGTGTGTGACACACGAAATGGGCTTTGCTCGTCAGGTGGCTAACCGGGTGATCTTTATGGATCAGGGGAAAATTGTTGAGGACTGTACCAAAGATGAGTTTTTTAATACCCAACGCAGTGAGCGTGCTCAGCAGTTCTTAAATAAAATCCTGCACTAAAATAGTGTGTATTTCAACCAAGCCCCGAGCTAGTGGCTTGGTTTTTTTATGATCAATTTCTAAAATTGAACCAAACTAGGACCTATTAAAAGATATTTTTCATTTTTTCTTGATGATAAGCGACGATTACATTTAAATTTTTATCGGGCTAAACTTGCCACTATTCAGTGCTATAAAAACCTCATAAAATCAAATTCTTTAAAAATATTAAATTTTATTCAGTTATCATATATTTATTTATAATTTAAATTAAACAATAGCGCACCATAATAGCGCATAACATCCACTCTTCAGCAAGTGATTGCTTTATATCGAGTCTTGTTGTTTTTTTCTCCGCCTTAATCAAAATTTTCCCATTTCGACCATCTTCACGAAAACAATCACATGGTTATACTGATCTTCTTTTTGTGATTTTAAGCACTAAAATGGAGCCATAAAATGCAAAATATAGATTTACTCTTTCTCCTTCTTGGTGCAGTTTTAGTTTTAGCCATGCATGCAGGTTTTGCATTCCTGGAACTGGGCACAGTACGACATAAAAATCAGGTCAATGCCCTGAGTAAAATTTTGACAGATTTCTCCATTTCTGCCATCGCCTACTTTTTTTTCGGCTACTATATTGCTTATGGACAACATTTTTTTCATATCGGTGCAATCTTAGCCGCAGATCATGGCTATAACCTGATGCGCTGCTTCTTCCTGCTCACCTTTGCTGCTGCCATCCCGGCTATTATTTCTGGTGGTATTGCAGAACGGGCCAAAATGCGTTCCCAAGCGATTGCCACATTATTATTAGTGGCATTGGTCTACCCTTTCTTTGAAGGTATTGCCTGGAACGGCAATTTAGGATTACAAGGCTGGTTGGCAAAAGCTTTCGGTGCAGGTTTCCATGATTTTGCCGGTTCAGTCGTGGTGCATGCCATGGGTGGCTGGATTGCACTCGCAGCAGTCATTTTGCTGGGCGCACGTCATGGCCGCTATAAAAAAGATGGGCGTGTCAGTGCACATCCTCCTTCATCCATTCCTTTTTTGGCGCTGGGTTCATGGATTTTAATTGTCGGCTGGTTTGGTTTTAACGTGATGAGTGCACAACGTCTGGATGCCATCTCTGGACTGGTTGCCATTAACTCACTGATGGCCATGGTCGGTGGTACCATTGCAGCCAACTTCATGGGCAAAAATGACCCGGGCTTCTTGCACAATGGTCCTTTGGCTGGTCTGGTGGCGATCTGTGCAGGTTCGGATGTGGTTCACCCAGTGGGCGCACTGATTATTGGCGCCATTGCCGGTATCATCTTTGTCAAACTGTTCACTTATACCCAAAACAAACTGAAAGTGGATGATGTACTTGGTGTTTGGCCATTACACGGCGTATGCGGAACCTTTGGTGGTCTGGCCGTAGGAGTTTTCGGACAACAATGGCTCGGCGGTTTAGGTGGTGTTTCAATCATCTCTCAACTGATTGGTACTTTACTGGCAATCTCGATTGCACTCACTGGCGGCTTTGTAGTTTACGGCGTACTTAAAATGATTATGGGCATTCGTTTATCACAAGAAGATGAATTCCGTGGTGCAGATTTATCGATCCATAAAATTTCAGCCAATTCGGAAGAAACCATTTTTTAAAGCTGATGGTTTAAGCTGATGGTTTAAGCTGAACGTTTAAAATCAATCATGTTTTTCAGAGCGACTCAAAAGAGTCGCTTTTTATTTCTTAGATTTAACTGTCTTAAACAGTTTTTCCTTATTGAATAGACTTCTTTCATAAATCATTTTCAATGACTACAAATTGTTCGTAATGCAAAGTTAAAATAGATTTTAGTAGGTATTTGATTCATGAATGTGGCATGGATGCCACAACGTTTCTCATCACAACAAGGATGTCGTGTATGGGAAACAAAAGGTTTTTGGCTACTTTTGACCTTTCAAAAGTAGAGACATTGCCTACGCAGAGGTATCAAAATGAAATCACTTAAATATGAGGCCGTGGTAATTTAGAAAATCTAATTTTAAATATCATCAACATCATAAAAACTGCTTAATTTCAGCCAGACTTTGAATGCTATTTATGGGCTGAGGTTGTTTAGCTTCATGAAATCCCTGTAGCCATAGCGCCTGCATACCGGCATCCATTGCCCCTTGTACATCATTGACTGGATGATCTCCCACAAAAAGGCAGTTCTCTGGCGCAACAGCTAACTTTTGACTGGTATAGAGAAAAATTTCCGGATTCGGTTTACTGATACCAACCAGTTCAGAACTGACGATTTCATTAAAATAATGGCTAAAGCCCAAACCTTGTAAAATGGTTAATCGGGTAGCATGTCCACCATTTGAAATAACTGCAAGCTGATAACCCTCCTGTTTTAATTCACTCAAGAGCTGACTGGCACCCTGCATGGCCACTGCGGATAATCCAAATTGCTGAAACCAGAACTGGGTGAGCTCATCCAAATCCGGCTGGCTTTTCCAGCTTAATTCTTGTAGCAAAGCATGAGCCACAGACGCAGCAATACTGGGATGGGTGAGCAATTCTTTTTTCGGGTAGCCACCATTATCAATGCGACGGATAATCGCCTGAATCTCCCCAATTGCATCATGCTGTAACTGGCGCTGATAGACCTGTACCAGATATTGACTATACGCCAGAATACTTTGATCACGATGCGTTAAGGTATTATCCAGGTCGAATAGAACAGCACGAATCGTCATTTGAATACCTATAGCAATCTTGCCTCTAATGTAGCATTAAAGCTTTATCCCATTATGCTCTTTCTTGGATATGCTTATCAGCATTTGACACAACATCATAC
The DNA here is from genome assembly GCF_044130285.1 of Acinetobacter sp. BSP-28. Taxonomy (NCBI): domain Bacteria; kingdom Pseudomonadati; phylum Pseudomonadota; class Gammaproteobacteria; order Moraxellales; family Moraxellaceae; genus Acinetobacter; species Acinetobacter sp. BSP-28. Next base: position 84,547 of record NZ_JBIQOB010000004.1, on the reverse strand, counting down.
AATCCATACATCTACACCAATTTTTACTCACCGATTCAAGCTCGCTTAAGTCTGGATTAAGTTTTTATTGTTGTAATCGCGGCACTAAAATCAATTGATCTTTACTATGCACGATAAGCAACGCTTCATGCTCTATCAGGGCTGTTTCCTCATCATCAGTTTTTGTCTGCTTTTGGTTTGCTTCCCGATCGGGGGCGCATTGGATCTGGCGCTGATTCATCCTTGGGTTAGTGAATCTGGAAAATTCCTGTTACGTGACAATTGGTATTTAGCTGAACTGAACCATCGTTATGTCAAAGATCTGATTATTGCGGTTTATGTCGGCTTTTTGATCATCTGGCTGGCATCGTTCAAGTTTGAGAAAGTCAAAGCTTTACGCTGGAACTATGGTTATTTCTTTGGTCTCGTTATCCTTTCAACCTCGATTATTGGCTTATTAAAATCACAATCTGCCCATGCCTGTCCCTGGAATATCACCATTCCTACCCATCAAGGTTTTTTCTGGGATTTTTCCGCAACTAAAGGACACTGTTTCCCTGGTGGACATGCTTCTACCGGCTTTGCACTGATGGCCGGATTTTTTGTATTTAGGCTTTCCGATAAAAAGCGTGCCTATTTTTTTCTAATCTCGGGGCTTATTTTAGGCTTTGCCATGGGCTGGGCGCAAATGATGCGCGGAGCACATTTTCTCAGTCATAATTTATGGACCGCATGGATTATTTGGTTCGTCAATGTAGGCTTTTATCTACTGAACTATAAAAGATTTGACCTACCACAAAGCATGAAAAGACCTGTCTAGAAACTCAACAGCTAAAACCTATCTGCTAAAACCCATCGGCCAAAAAGTATCTGCTAGAGTGGCAATTGCACATTGACCTGCAAGCCACCCAAGCTGGCACTCTTGGAAAATGAAATCTTGCCACCTAATCGCTCTGTGGCTTTATCGACAATAGAAAGCCCCAAACCACTGCCTATTTCCAGGTGATGATGGATACGATAAAAGCGTTTAAGAATTTTTTCATACAGTTCAGGGGAAATTCCGGGTCCACTATCTTCCACCTGAATCATGGCGAAACCGGCCTGTTGATATACAGACACATTAATCACTCCCTGATTCGGCGTGTATTTAATCGCGTTATCAATCAGGTTATAAATAATGGAATGTACCGCGGATTCCTGGCTATACAGCAGCACATCTTCCTGACGTTCCATACCCAGATCAATTTCTTTTTGCATGGCTAGATGAACGAGCTGTTCTACACAATTCACCGCGACCTGATTCAGTAGAAACTGCTGTTTGGTTTCGACCTCCAGAATGGAAGCATCCTGTTTCGCCAGACTGAGCAACTGGCTGACCAGATGCTGGATCCGGATTAACCCTTTGCTTAAATTCTGTAGTTCCTGAGCATCAGGAAACTGTTTTAACAGAATTTTCATCTGTAAATTTAATGCGGTGATGGGTGTACGAAGCTCATGTGCTGCATCGGCAATAAACTGTCGCTGCTCCTGCTGTGCAGAGGAAATCCGCTCAAACAAATGATTCATTTCGGTAATGGTCGGCACAATTTCAAGCGGATAAGCATTTGATTGAATGGCACTTAACTCCTCCGAACCACGCTGTGCCAACTCCGCTTTAAAATCATGCAAAGGCTGCAGGCTGCGGCTAATAATCCAGCTCAGCCCCCAGATGACACAGGGCATAAACAGTAAATAAGGAATAAACATACTGCCCGCAAGTTCTAAGGCTAAATGCTGCCGTGTCGATTGCTGCTGACTCACCTGAACCTGATAATGTTCTAAAGGCAGGATGTAAGTATGCCAGACCCCTTGTGCGGTTTTATGGGTATAAAATCCTGCTTTTTTCACAGGATGAACCAACAAATTTATCGTATGGTTTTTATGTTCTTCATTTGCATAAGACCAGACATCTACAAACAGGTCTTCTTCGTGATAGTGCTTGGCTTGATCAAACTGGCTTTGCACCGGTTCAGGATCATGCTGCGCGACGCGTTCTGCCAGATTCTGCATCTGCGCATCTAACACTTCATTAATTTCCTGCAGTGCAATGCGGTAAGCAGAAAAAATCAGCAAGCAGCCCAAGGCAATACTAAAAACAGAAACATAAATAATCAGGCGTTTTTTTAATGAATACTGTGACTGCACGGCTGACCTTCTAGCTGATTTTTTCGTTGTCTGAGTTTATAGTTGTCCCAGTCGATAACCTAAGCCACGAATAGTACAAATGAAATCTTTACCGAGTTTGGCGCGTAAGTGATGCACATACACTTCAATGGTATTACTACTTACTTCGCTATCCAAATCATACAATTTATCTTCTAAATTGGCTTTAGAAAATATCTTGTTTGGATGACTGACTAAGGGAATCAAAATCGCCCATTCACGATTAGACAGGTCAATATATTGCCCCTTAAACTTGGCAATGTGCTGTTCGACATCCAGAGTCAGTTCACCATAACTTAAAATTTGCTGACTGTCCTGAAGCGCAGACTCAGCTCCACTGCGGCGTAATAAAGCATGGATGCGGGCCAACAGTTCATCAAATTCATAGGGTTTGACCAGATAGTCATCTGCCCCACTGTTCAATCCATCCACTCTGTTTTGCAGTTGATCCCGTGCTGAAATAATCAGCACAGGTAAAGCTGGCCATTGCTGGCGAATCTGTTTCAACACCTGCATCCCGTCCATCATCGGCAAGCCCAGATCGAGCAGGACGATATCAAACTTTTCTTGCGTGAGTTTTTTTAAACCGTCAATGCCATTGTTAACCCATTCCACATCAAAGTGCTGATATTTCAGCAAAGTGATGCTGGATTCAGCAATCATGAAATCATCTTCAATGATCAATATTTTAGCCATGCTTTAAACTCATACTTTCTGTTTTGACTGACACTGTTGCAACATATTGTTTTGTTCATCAATAGTTTGGGTTTTGACATCCAGCAAACTTAACAGACTTGGGAATAAATTATCCTGACTTAATTCTTTGCTTTTTTGCTTGGCTAAGCAAGTGATTTGCGCAGAATTTTGCTGGGTCCATTCAGGTGAAAACCACATCAGCATGGGAACATGAGTTTGTTGGGTAGGTGCAATCGCATAAGGTGAGCCATGTAAATATAAACCATGTTCTCCTGTCGATTCACCATGATCAGACAGATACCAGAACCCGGTTTGATAAGTGCTGTTGCCTTTTAACACCTGAATGAGTGAACTTAAAACATGGTCGGTATATACAATTGAATTATCATAACTATTCAACAATTCTGTACGACTACAACCTTGAATCGCATTGCTGTCACAACTTGGTTTAAAAGGCTGGAAGGGTACTTTCGAACGCTGATAATAAGCAGGTCCATGACTACCCATCTGATGTAGGACAATTAAACGTGGAGTCTTGTCATTTTCAGGAATCGCAGCCAGATAAGTTTTTAAACTATCCACCAGAATTTCATCATAACAGTCACCATCTTTCGCACACCATTTCTCTTTTAACTGTTGCGGAATCTGATACTGGTCAACCCGGTCACAGGCACCTTTACACCCTGAGTTATTATCCATCCAGGTCACTTTATAGCCTGCACGCTGTGCGATATCGAGTAATCCTTCCCGGTGACTGGCAAGCTGCTCGTCATAATCTTTTCGAGGCATGCCAGAGAACATGCATGGTACGGACACGGCGGTTGCTGTACCACATGAACTCACCTGACTAAAATTGATAATGTCCAGTTTAGAGAGTTCAGGATTGGTATTTTTGGCATAACCATTCAATGAAAAACTTTCTGCACGTGCGGTTTCACCCACCACCAGCACCATGAGCTTAGGTTTAGCCTGCTCATTGACTGGCTGAAGCAAATGAGCATCTTCACCATAACGAACTAAAGGTAAATTCTTTTTCGGTGCCGATTTGTGATAATAGGATAGAGTCGATGCGATGGCATTTTGTGGAGAAATCATGCCTTTTAAATCACGATGTTCACGAAAAATTGCAGCATAATCAACGTAGAAAAGAAATAATAAAGCACCAACCAGCAGCAATGATGCAACGCCACTCAACAGCTTTTTAATCACTTTACGAGGCAAAGATTCAGTTTTGATACGGACCAGACTGATACAAAAGATCGGAAATAAAACAAAAACAACTGTCCACACTACAAACTGTAACGACAATAAATCGCCGAGTTCGCGTGCATCGGTTTGCATCATGTTTTGAATTTGCTCTGGAGAAATCACCACACCCAGGCTATTAACAAAATATGCAGTAAAACCACCCACCAATAAAAAGAGTGCGGCAAATATTTTTGCATTCCATTTCCACTGGATCAGCTGAAAAATCAGGTTATAGGCAGCAACAATCACCAATACCGTTGCCATCAAAAACAAGTAGGCTTTTGGGCCTTGGTATGGGGTCAAACTTTGGATTTTCTGAAAAAAGGCAAAATTTAAAATCGCGCCCAGCCAGATTGCCAGCAATAAATTAAACTGGCTTAATGAAATCGGCTTTATCTTATCGCGTATAGGACTGATTATATTTGACATGACTATTGGCTAATCTTTCTACTGATGCCTTAATCTAAAATACCAAACTTAAAATTCACTTAATATAAGAAAACAGTAATAAAAAAGGCGATGTAAAACATCGCCTTTTGCAAAACAAAAATAACGGAAGGATTAGAATTTATATTCCAAGCCTGTGCCGATAACTGGTTGTTTGGTTTCAAGATCACCCTGCTCGAGGGTCAAGTAACCTGCATAACCATAAGCTTTGACTTGTTTGTTAAATGCATAGTCTGCACCAACAAAAATTTGTTGTGCATCAAAGTCTGATTTTGCTGATTTAAAGCTGGTTGTATTTTGGCTATATTGAGCTTTTACAGTCCAAGCTTTAGCTGTTGGAAGATTATATTCAGCACCCAACAACCAGCCTTGTGAATCATCGATATCTGCTGCTGCTGGCTCATTACCTGTAGCATCTTCTACTTCAGAAGTTTGATAAAGTGCTTTTAATGCCAAACCACCATCAATGTTTACACGACCAATGGCACGAAGTGTATTTGCTGCGGCAAACGCACTGCCTGCTGCTGCTGCAGTCACTTCAGGTGTAGCTGCATTTAGAACTCCACGACCGGCAAAATTACTTGGAATCGCTTTATCATAAGCAATACCCGCCACAACCACTGGGCTGTCATAGACTACAGATGCAGACCATGCATCACCCAAACCACGACCAGCAGTTTTAGAAGAACCATTGCCTTTTGAAATACCTGTATCTTCACCAGAAGCCAATAAAGCATTCACTTTAATTGCACCTGTAGGCAAGGCGATTGCTGGAGATTCATAAACAACGACGTTAGAAACACGGGTTTCACCGGTCATGATGCCTGTAACATCGGCTTTATTTGCAACATAGTTATTAAAGCTATCCACCGGGCTTGAAAGCTGTTTCAGCGGAGTGTCATGTGCACCCACTTTTAAAGTACCGAGTTGAGCATCTTTTAAACCAACAAAACGGTTACGTGTAGTCCAGTCTGTGCTATCACCATCTGCACTAAGACCCCACTCAATGGCATAAACTGCACTTAAACGATCGTTCAGTTTTTCTTCACCCTTTACACCAATGAAAGAGCTGTTAGAACTTACTTCTACTACATCTTTACTAGAAGTATTTGCATTGTCTTCTGGCAAGTAATCGATACTTGCATCAATTTCCCCATAAAAAGTGGGTGCTGCAAAAGTTGATCCTGCCAATAGGCTTAATGCAATCGCTGTTGCTAATTTGGTTTTCATTTCAATAGTCCGTTCGTTTATTTTGTAACAAATCATACACAAAGGACTTATATTACAAAATAATTAATTTTATATTTATATATAATTTTTAATAATTTAGCCTCACCAAATAGTCAAATTATTGATTTGTTGCGTTTTTATTACATTGTTTAAAATATTTTATCCATCGGAAAATTGTCCATAAACATAAAATCGCAATCAAAGTAATGACACTTAAATAATTTGCATACCCCAAAATATCGGCAAAAATCCCACTTAGGCTATACAATCCCCCGCTCATGGTTGCCATCAACGCCACCTGAAAAGTAAAATCTGTTCCTGCCAAATGTTTGCGGCTGTATTGCATGACCAAAGTCAACATTACCACCAGAAGCATGGCTGAAATCATGTCTTCAGTAGCATTAATCAGATAAATGATCCACACGTCAATAGAGCGTTGTGCCTCATATTGAACGGCTAGCCATGCATATGCAGCCAGGCTGAAAATTTTCAGAATAGAAAAACTAAGTAATGCATGTTCACGGGAAATATACTTCAGGCTCAATCCTGCAAGCCCTGCACCCATCAGTGCAGCAACAGCACCGAGCATGGTCACATAAATACCAATCTGGGAAAATGTCAGTCCTATATCGACCATTAAAGGTTTCAGCAAAGGCCCGACTAAGCCATCAGCCACTTTAAAAGTGATCAGCACCGCCAACCAGCCAGTAAGATGCGGACTTTGATAAAAATAAGACAGATAATTTTTGATTTTTCGCCAGCTTAATACCTCTTTTTCAGCTGCATGCTGAATATTCTTGAATCGCTCAGGTTCTTTAAAGCAGAGAATGGGTAAAGTATTGAGCAGAACCAGTCCCGCTAAAAGCAAAAAAGTGCTTTGCCAATCCAGCCAGTCCAGTGCCCATAAAATCGCTCCCCCACCGACAATAAAACCCAATCTTGAGCCAATGACCTGAAAGGTGTTGCCCCAATGCTGCTGCTGACTGTTCAGCATATTGACCGCCAGACCATCGGTAGCAATATCCTGGGTTGCACCGACCAGATTCATACTCAGTAAAGCAATAAAAAAAACCAGTAAATATTCAGGTTGGTTTAAAGCCTGAATCGGCAGAAAGGATAAGCCAATCAGTACAACAACACTCAGTAACTGGGTCGGAATAATCCAGCTACGGTAATGTCCAAATGCTGAATGTCCAAAACGGTCGACCCAGGGAGCCCAGAAAATTTTAATCGACCAGGGCAACATCAATAAACCGAAACCGCCAATATGTGCCAGTGATACCCCTTGGGCACGTAAAATTACTGGTAAGGCATGCGTCATAAAACCAACAGGTAAACCTTGTGCCCAATACAAAGAGAACAACAGAAGATAAATGTGAGGTGTACTCGGCATAGGGTGCCCTTAGGGTCAAAAACCGGATTGACTATTTTGATCAAGCAAGCTGAATGATGCTTTACATTTTGCCAATGAATCTTATTTTACAAAAGCTTAACATATTTAAAAGTCGATAAATTTGCTAGGGAATCCAATAAAACACCATGACTCAACACTTTCCGACCTTGCCCGATCAAGTGCCTGCCCGTAGTGGTCACTTAAGCCGAAATATTTTCAAAAAAATATTTCTGGCTCAAGGCTGGAGTTTTGATGGTGAATTTCCCAACCTGCCGAAAGCGGTCGCTATTATTTCCCCGCATACATCGAATATCGATGCCTGGCATGGTTTTACCGCACTGCTTGGACTGGGCATCAAGATCACGGTTTTTGGCAAACACACCTTATTTAACACGCCACTAAAACCCTTGCTTGAATGGATTGGTGTGATTCCAGTCAATCGCAGTATTCAACAAGGTACAACTCAGCAAATTATCGATTTCATCAATGCTCAAGAGCAAATCTGGGTCGGCATGGCCCCGGAAGGAACACGCAAGCAGGCTGAATCGTTTAGAAGTGGTTTTTACCGTATTGCAGTAGGTGCCCATATCCCGATTGTGATGTTTTCACTGGATTATGAACATAAAGCTATTCACTGTTTAGGTGTGTTTCAGCCGACAGGAAATTATGAGCAAGATGTAGAACAAATTTTAGATCACTATACCGGCAAATTTTCAGCCAAAAATCCCGCTTGGCTGGCCAAACCGTTACAAAATCGTATAAAAAATAGCTAGTCAAAATCACAATTATCTGCTGTCATGTGCGCAACTTTTCGTCTAATTAATGTTCAATTTCCATTATGAATCTTGTGCAATACTCTTTAGCTGGTCTGCTTGCGTTGAGTCTGGTTGGCTGTGATAAAGCGACTAAAACCCTACCGCAAACCACGACCATCAAGGCTCGTGAACCTGTGGTTGCCGTAGCTTTAGGAGGTGGTGGAGCCAAAGGATTTGCCCATATTGGGGTACTGAAAGTTTTAGAATCACATGGCATTAAACCCAAAATTGTCACTGGGACCAGTGCCGGAAGTTTTGTCGGCAGTATTTATGCCAGTGGCAAAACACCTTATCAACTGCAGCAAATTGCCCTGACTTTAAAAGAATCGGATATCCGCGATTTGACACTGAACAGTCAAGGTGTGGTACAGGGTCAAAAGTTGCAAAATTACGTCAACAAACATATTGCCAATAAACCGATTGAACAATTCCCGATTCGCTTTGCGGCTGTTGCAACCCGTCTGGACACTGGCACTAAAGCTGAATTTATTAAAGGCAATGCTGGTCAGGCAGTCCGTGCCTCGTGCAGTATCCCGAATGTCTTTGTCCCTGCCACCATTGGTGGAAAACAGTATGTCGATGGAGGTCTGATCAGCCCTATTCCTGTGAAAACGGCGAAAGCCATGGGCGCAGATATTGTCATTGCCGTCGATATTTCTGCTCGTCCAGCCGGTAATAAACCGCTGAACATGTGGGGTCTGCTGGACCAGACCATCAATATTATGGGGCAACAAAGCATTAATGAAGAACTGAACCAGGCCAATGTGATCATTCAGCCTAAAGTGGGACATTTAGGTACCCTGGATTTAAAAGCCAGTAATGAATCTATTCTGGAAGGTGAAAAAGCGACCCAGCTGAAAATCAGCTCTATTGAAAAGGCAATTAACGATTTTAAAAAGTCACCCGCAGCCTTTAAACCTGCACCAAAATCCAGAATTTAAAAATTATGCTTTTTTAATATTCAAAGACTTATTCATCTGCTAAATTGATATAGACAGTTAGTCGTCTATATCAATTTTTACAATACACGAGTAGATGTATGGAATTTGTTTTGGAACCTTGGCACTGGTTTGTATTGGGTGTTTTACTCATGCTCTCTGAATTGATGCTGCCTGCTTTTGCTGCATTATGGTTTGGCATCGGTGCCATCATGGTCGGGGTTTTATACTGGATGTTCCCGATGATGGGCTTCACCACCCAAATTATTACCTGGATTATTTTGTCCGTGCTATGCACCCTGCTGTGGTTCAAGTTTATCAAACCGCTTTCTATTGATAAAACCAAAGCCGGATTATCCCGTGAAGCCACCATCGGTCAAGTGGGTATGGTGATTCAAATCCATATGGAACATGACTTGATTACGGTACGTTTTCCAATGCCTGTATTGGGTTCAGATGAATGGAACTGCCGAACTTTAGCACCGGTACGCGTTGGAGATCGGGTACGTGTAGTCGAAATTTCCGGTAATGATCTGGTGGTTAAACCCCACAATCCCAATAACGAAAATATATAAAGTGAGGAAATAACATGTCTGGTGGAACGATTATTGTTTTAGCACTGCTGGTTTTTGCCGGCGTTACCATTTTTAAAGGGGTGCGCATTGTCCCGCAGGGTTATAAATGGATCGTGCAACGTCTGGGTAAATACCATACCACTTTGGGACCTGGACTCAGTTTTGTCATTCCGTATATTGATGAAGTGGCTTATAAAGTCACCACCAAAGATATTGTGCTGGATATTCCTTCGCAGGAAGTGATTACCCGTGACAATGCGGTTTTGCTCATGAATGCTGTTGCATACATTAATATCACCACACCGGAAAAAGCAGTTTACGGCATTGAAAACTATACTTGGGCCATTCAAAACCTGGTACAAACTTCACTGCGTTCTATCGTTGGTGAAATGGATCTGGATGATGCCCTGTCCTCACGTGATCACATTAAAGCCAAACTGAAAGCCGCCATTTCCGATGATATTTCCGATTGGGGCATTACCCTGAAAACTGTAGAAATTCAGGATATCCAGCCGTCAGCAACCATGCAGGCAGCCATGGAAGCTCAGGCGGCTGCGGAACGACAACGTCGTGCAACCGTGACCAAAGCAGATGGTGAAAAACAGGCTGCGATTTTAGAGGCCGATGGTCGCCTGGAAGCCTCACGTCGTGATGCAGAAGCGCAAGTGGTCTTGGCTGAATCTTCACAACGTGCCATTGAAATGGTGACTTCAGCAGTGGGTGATAAAGAAATTCCGGTTGCATACCTGCTTGGTGAACAATATGTCAAAGCCATGCAGGACATGTCGAAGTCCAATAATGCCAAGACTGTAGTCTTACCTGCAGACATCCTGAATACAATTCGTGGAGTGATGGGACGCAATCAGTAACTCGCTCTTTTTTCTTAAAAATAGATAGCCTTTGCTGTCTATTTTTATTTACCTTGAGAAAAACTCTGCAATTTTTTTTAATCTATGGTTAAATTTCGCGTTATTTTTTGAAATTATTTGTGCTTTTTATTTAAAAGCCTGTGTTTCGATCTACTGTCCACCTTGTAACTGGATACCGTATGAGCTCCCTGAATCCGACCCTGATTACCTTTCTTTTTTATATTGTCGCCATGATCGCGATTGGCCTTATGGCTTATCGCGCGACAGCCAATTTCTCTGATTACATTTTAGGGGGTCGTCGTTTAGGTAGTTTCGTGACAGCGCTCTCTGCCGGTGCTTCAGATATGAGTGGCTGGTTGCTGATGGGCCTTCCTGGTGCTATCTATCTTTCAGGTTTATCTGAAATGTGGATTGCCATTGGCTTGATTATTGGTGCATGGCTAAACTGGCTGCTGGTTGCCGGACGTTTACGTGTACACACTGAAGTACAGCACAATGCCCTGACCTTGCCGGACTATTTCTCCAACCGTTTTAACGATCAAAAGAAAATCTTGCGTATTGCTTCTGCTTTCATCATTTTGATTTTCTTTGCTATTTATTGTGCTTCAGGCATGGTTGCAGGTGCACGTCTGTTTGAAAGCATGTTTGACATGTCCTATAGCACAGCGCTTTGGGTCAGTGCGATTGCCACCATTAGTTATGTGTTTATTGGTGGTTTCCTCGCGGTCAGCTGGACCGATACCATTCAGGCGACATTGATGATTTTTGCCTTGTTGCTCACCCCTATTGTGACTATTTTGAGTTTCTCAGACCTGTCACAAATGACTTTGGCATTGGAAGCTGCACGTCCACAAGCCATGAACGTCATGGGTGATTTAAGCTTTGTTGCAATTATGTCATTGCTGGCATGGGGTCTGGGCTACTTTGGTCAACCGCATATTCTGGTACGTTTCATGGCAGCAGATTCGGTGAAATCCATTCCAAATGCACGCCGTATTGGTATGGCATGGATGACTTTGTGTCTAGGTGGTGCAGTGGCAGCTGGTTTCTTTGGTATTGCCTACTTCCAGCAGCATCCGGAACTGGCTGGTGCTGTGACGGCCAATCCTGAAACTGTATTTATGGAATTGACCAAAATCCTGTTTAATCCTTGGGTTGCAGGTATTGTTCTGGCGGCAATTTTAGCAGCGGTGATGAGTACCCTGAGCTGTCAGCTCTTAGTGTGTTCAAGTACCTTAACAGAAGACTTCTATAAATCCTTCTTACGTAAAAATGCAACGCAAACCGAACTGGTCTGGATTGGCCGTCTTATGGTATTACTGATTGCCTTACTTGCGATCTGGATGGCTGGAAATCCTGAATCTAAAGTTCTAGGTCTGGTTGCCTATGCATGGGCAGGTTTTGGTGCAGCTTTCGGTCCACTGATCATTCTTTCTTTGTTCTGGCGTCGTATGACTTTAAATGGTGCGCTTGCCGGTATGCTTGTAGGTGCTATTGTGGTAATTCTATGGAAAAACCTGTTGGGCGATACCGGTGTTTATGAAATTATTCCTGGCTTTATTGCTTCAATCATTGCCATTGTCGTGGTGAGCTTGCTGGGTAAAGCACCTTCAGCTGAAGTCACTACCCGTTTTGATGAAGGTGACCGCCTGTATAAAGACTCTAAATAATTTTTAGAGTTTCTGCATATAAAAAAGAGGACATATCGTCCTCTTTTTTAATGCTTTTGTTTTGTATTTATATGATATTAACTTTTACGCGCCAGTAAAAATTGTGAAATCTGGTTCAATTCAGCAGCATTCTCAGCAAAAATTTCCAAAGCATTAAAGGCCTGATCATGCAGCTCTTTGGCGTAGGCTTGAGCTCTTTCCAGCCCCATGAGTGCAGGATAGGTCGATTTATCCACTTGCTCATCCTTGCCAGCCGTTTTTCCTAGTACTTCGGTATCGGAAATAATATCCAGGATATCATCCTGGACCTGAAAGGCCAGTCCAATGGCTTGCGCATATTCACGCAGTTTAGGAATAGCAGCATCTGTCCCTTCAAATACAGTCACGGCTGCCATCATCACGGCTGCAGAAATCAGGGCACCAGTTTTATTACGGTGAATATTTTCCAAAGCATCCTGATCCACACGCTTGCCTTCAGCCTGTAAATCCAGAACCTGACCACAGACCATTTTCGAGCTGGCGGTCGCCAAAATTTGCATCTGTTTTAAAATAATGGCCGGAGCAACTGCCGGGCCTTGATCAAACAGGCGACTGCCCAATATTTCAAAGGCCATCGACTGCAAAATATCACCCGCCAGCAATGCCGTATCTTCCCCAAAAGCCACATGACAGGTTGGTTGACCACGACGTAGCGAATCATTATCCATACAGGGTAAATCATCATGGGCCAGTGAATAGCAGTGAATCATTTCAATGGCAACTGCAGCACGGCGCACGGCAGCAAAATTTGCATTCGGTTTAATAGCAGCGGTCGCATAACACAGTGCAGGACGTACCCGTTTTCCACCCAGCATAACCGCATGATGCACAGCACCTTTCAGTGGCTCAGGAATGGAAAATGCATCTAATGCGGTTAATAAATCCTGCTGAATACGTTGCTGTGCTGAAATTAATACATTTGCTGGGACGTCGGTTAAAGATGACACATTCGCCTCGAATATTTTGCCTGGGTGAATAGATCGAAAAATCTAAAATCGGTCATTGATCGAATATACAAAAGCTCTTGTCACCGTGGACGGAGAACTTGCGACTCATCATGTACGTGAGCAATGAGTAGCCATTGTATTTAAATAGCTGTCTACACAATTACACATTCCACAATGACAAGCAGCATGATACTGCTTTCTCGCAAGTTTCTCTATCTTGTTTGCTATTTCAAGCTATCTTCCGGAATTCTGACCCACCCTTCCATTAATACCCGTGCACTGCGGCTCATGACAGCCTTTTTGACCACCCATTGTCCATTTTCCTGAGCCGCTTGTGCACCCACACGTAAAGTGCCTGAAGGATGACCAAAACGTACTGCTTCACGAGCACCGCCACCAGCAGCCAGATTGACCAAAGTTCCAGGAATGGCTGCTGCCGTGCCAATGGCAACTGCTGCTGTGCCCATCATGGCATGATGCAGTTTACCCATCGACAAGGCACGCACCAGTAAATCGACATCCTGACTCTGAATATCTTTACCGCTTGAAGATGTATAGGCTTTAGGTTTTGATACAAAAGCAATTTTCGGGGTATGTTGGCGCTTTTCCGCTTCGGAAATGTCCTGGATCAGCCCCATCTGTTTTGCACCATAGGCACGGATGGTTTCAAAACGTGCCAGGGCTTGCGTATCGCCATTGATGGCATCCTGTAATTCCGTGCCCTCATAACCAATATCTTCAGCATTGAGGAAGATGGTTGGAATACCGGCATTAATGAAGGTCGCCTGGAAAGTTCCGATTTCTGGAACGTTCAGGGTATCAACTACATTGCCCGTCGGGAACATGGCTCCACCCTCTTCGCCATCATCAGCCGGGTCCAGAAATTCAATGGCAACTTCAGCTGCCGGGAAAGTTACCCCATCCAGCTCAAAATCACCGGTTTCCTGCACTTGTCCATTGGTGATCGGCACATGGGCAATAATGGTTTTTTCAATATTCACTTGCCAGATGCGGACCGTACAGATGCCATTTTCCGGAATACGTTCTGCACTGACCAGGCCATTGGAAATGGCAAATGAACCCACCGCAGCCGTTAAGTTACCGCAGTTACCGCTCCAGTCGACAAAAGGCTGATCAATCGAAACCTGTCCAAATAAATAATCGACATCATGATCTGGCTGGGCACTTTTGGCCAAAATCACGGTTTTACTGGTACTTGAAGTTGCTCCACCCATGCCATCAATCTGCTTGCCATATGGATCAGGACTACCAATCACACGCAGCAATAACTGATCACGCACTTTTCCTGCCTGCTGTGCAGCTTGCGGCAAGTCATCCAGTTTAAAGAACACACCTTTACTGGTACCACCACGCATATAGGTTGCTGGAATCTTGATTTGTGGAGCAAAACTCATTTCTCTTTTATCCTTTCATTTATCATTGTTGTACATCGCCGTCAGCAAAATGCTAAAAAGTATCATAGCGATTTTTTTATGAAATAGATGCTTTCTTGACTTAAGTATAAAAAACGAATACCAAACTTTTTTTCATCATTTACCTCATTTTATTTTATGTAATAAAAAATAAAATTAATGTATTGATTCAAAATAGGAATATATAAAATATTTTTTATATGATTATTTTTTAACAATCCCTCTCTAGAGCCCGTACTAGGCTTATACATTTCAATCTATTACAATCCATTACACTCCTTTTCCTTAACATTGTCGGGCTGAATACTTTGAACAACGAGTCTTCTAAACTTCAGCGTGGCTTAAAGAACCGTCATATCCAATTGATCGCCATGGGCGGTGCAATTGGGACAGGCTTATTCTTAGGTTCCGCACAGGTCATCCAATCTGCTGGTCCTTCCATCATTTTGGGTTATGCCATTGGTGGTTTAATCGCCTTTTTAATCATGCGCCAACTGGGTGAAATGATTGTACATGAACCTGTAGCAGGATCATTTAGTCACTTCGCCAATAAATATTGGGGCAAATTCCCGGGTTTCCTGGCGGGCTGGAATTACTGGATTTTGTACGTTCTGGTTGCCATGACTGAGCTGACTGCAGTCGCTAAATATATCAATTACTGGTGGCCTCATATTCCTGCATGGGCTTCAGTGCTGTTCTTTTTCATTGTCATTACCCTAGTCAATCTCGGCAATGTGAAGTTTTATGGAGAATCTGAATTCTGGCTTTCCATTATTAAAGTGACTGCTGTTATTTCCATGATTGTTTTCGGTTTGTATTTATTACTGACCGCAGATGCAGGATCAACGTCCTCATTTAGCAATCTTTGGTCACACGGTGGTTTCTTCCCGAATGGCTTTGAAGGCTTATTCTATATGCTGGCCTTCCTCATGTTCGCCTTCGGTGGTATTGAGCTGATTGGTATGGCGGCTGCAGAAGCGAAGGACCCTGAAAAGACCATTCCCAAAGCCATTAACCAGGTGGTGTTTCGTATCCTGATTTTCTATATTGGCTCCCTCACGATTCTTTTATCTTTAGTGCCTTGGAACCAGCTGGAACTGGGTGGTCTGGATAAAAGTCCATTTGTGATGATTTTCAGTCAATTGGGTATTGGCTGGGCAGCACATTTACTTAACTTCATTATCTTGACTGCTGCACTGTCTGTTTATAACAGTGGTATGTATGCCAATAGCCGTATGCTTTATGGTCTGTCACAGCAAGGCAATGCACCGAAAGTGTTCCTGAAAGTGAATAAACAAGGTGTGCCTATCCCTGCTGTTTTATTCTCTGCCCTGCTCATTTTCGGCTGTGTGCTTTTAAACTACTTTGTTCCAGAAGATGCTTTAGGCCACTTGATGTATGTAGTTGTGGGTGCATTGGTACTCAACTGGGCCATGATTAGTTTGACGCATTTGAAATTCAAACAAGCTGTTAATAAAGCTGCGGTTCAAACCAAGTTCCCGGCACTTTGGGCTCCTATCAGTAATTATTTGGTGCTGATCTTCATTGTGACTGTACTTTATATTATGTGGACCCAAGGTTTTAAAGAATCTGTACTGATGATTCCAATCTGGATTGTGCTGATGTTCGGCCTATTCAAAAGCCTAAATGCGAAGAAATCTTAAGCACAAAATTCATTTAAATGATTTTTAAAAGTTATTGTTTCGACAATAACTTTTTTTTTACCTGTATTTACGCTAAATTAGCTGCGCATTGCGCCCTTAGCTTAACTGGATAGAGCAGTTGCCTCCTAAGCGACCGACGTGGGTTCGAGTCCCGCAGGGCGCACAATGCTCAAAAGATATTCACTGTTCATCTAAAAAAGAATTTCAAAAAACCATCTGATTGAACCCGCTTCAAATATCCTTTCACCTCAATTTCATTATTCAAAAATTTACTTGTCCAAGATAACGAGCAGAATTTTTATACTCCCCCCTTAAGCCTAAAGATTAACTATACGGATGAATTAAAATTTAATGCCTTGAACAACTGTTTTTAAATTGATCCACATCTTAAAAAAGAGACCTAAATCACAAAACAATATTATACTTTTCACGATAAATGATTATTTTTTAATCAAACAATAATTTAAATTTAATTTAAGTTTTTCAATATCTTAATATCAAATACTCAGTAAAATTTAGATTAAAAACTCTAATATGATGATTTTTTGAACGCCACAGTTCTTCTAGAGCATTTACTCTTTTTTTTATTGTGTTATTTTTGTCACATGGAGTAACAAATGATATCTGGTTATATAACCAATATTACCAAAACAAATTCAGCGTATTCAAAACATAAATCAGCCGTAATAAATTTGTACCTCAAGGAAAGACACAGAATGAAATTAAAAACTCTTAGTACCGCGATGATTCTTGCAACCGTACCAATGACAGGTGCATTTGCAGCTGCACTAGATCGCTCAGGTCAATCTATTGCAGCATTCCTACAACCTGGTAACTATTTTGAAGCCGGTATTTCTGTTTTGGATCCAACCGTTGAAGGTAAAGCAAATGCCAATGGATCCGCTCTTTCAGATATGGGCGATGATTACTATTTTCCTTCAGCAGCACTAAAGTTACAGCTTGCTGATAATTTCTCTTTTGGTTTAATTTATGACCAACCATTTGGGGCAGATGCAGAATATTCGACTGCTGATGCAACTTTAAACCCTTTAACAGGTGAAGGATTATTCCGTAGTGCTACTGAGTCAACCAGTGTTGAAGTAGACACACAAAATATCTCTATGATTTTTGGCTTTCAGCCAACCCAAAACTGGAACATTTATGCTGGTCCAGTTTATCAAACTGTTAAAGGTGATGTTAAATTACGTGGTCTAGCATATGGCGGTAGTACTACATTTGGTTCTTATAATGCCAATATGGAAGAAGATGGTTCAGTAGGTTGGCTCGCTGGCTTTGCTTATCAAATTCCTGATATTGCCTTAAAAGCATCTTTAACTTATCGTTCTGAAATTGATCATGATGCGAAAACCACTGAAACCTTTAATACAGGTTTATTTGCAGGCCTTAACGCACTACCAAATACAGACACCTCTATCACAACGCCACAATCTATTAACTTGGATTTCCAAACCGGCATCATGGCAGATACAGTAGCATTTGCTAATGTACGCTGGGTTGAATGGTCTAACTTCTCCATTCGTCCACCTAAATTTGGTAGAGCCTCTGCAAATCCAGCAGTTGCAGCGAGTACTGGGAAACCAAATGGCTTTGATTTAGTTGCATATACCGATGACCAAATTTCTGCAACTGTAGGTGTTGGTCGTAAGCTTAGTGAACAATGGGCTGGTAACGTATCAGTAGGTTGGGACTCTGGTGCAGGCAACCCTGTATCTACCCTTGGTCCTACTGAAGGCTATTGGAATGTTGGTCTAGGTTTACAATTCAGCCCAGCACCAAACTATTTCATCGCGGGCGGTGTTAAATACTTCTGGTTAGGCGATGCTAAAGCACAATCTGGCGCACAATTTGACACTGCTAATACAGTTGCTAACTTTGAAGATAATGATGCACTTGCATATGGCTTAAAAATCGGTTATCGCTTCTAATATCATGTAATCTATTTGATGAAAAGACCATTGTACGCAATGGTCTTTTTTTTCATTCCATAACTTATTTTTAATATATTTTTCCATATGTTCTAAATTTAATCAAAAAGAATTCCCTCTATCACCCTATTTTTTTAAGTCTAATACTCTATTTTTTTACTTATAAATCATTAATATACAATAGTATTGTTAGTACTTTTACTCTATTCAAGTCCATTTTTTGAATTATATAGTTCATTTCACAAACAAAGCTGAGCATTTACTCTTTTTATTTTTATGTTACTTTTCCTTCAAATTTATTTACATAAAGCTACAACAAGGAAATGTTTCCATGAAGTTTACAGCTCTACGTTCAGCTATTTTACTTAGCTTAATCCCATCAACCTCAGTTCTTGCTGCTGGCCTAGACCGTTCTGGTCAATCAATTTCTGCTTTTTTACAGCCAGGAAATTATGCAGAAGCAGGTATTTCTGTTTTAGATCCGACTGTTGAAGGTAAAGACAACAGTGGACACAAAGTTGGTGACATGGGTGATGATTACTACTTCCCTTCTGCAGCTGTAAAAGTACAAGCTACTGACAAGATTTCTCTAGGTCTTTTATATGACCAACCGTATGGTGCAGATGCGACTTATCAAGTGGATGGTTCTAACTTTGCCAATGGTGTTGAAGGCACTTCTGTTGAAGTAAAAACCAACAATCTAACTGCTTTAATCGGTTATCAGCCAAATGAAAACTGGAATTTCTATGCAGGTCCGGTTTGGCAAACTGTTGAAGCTGATATTAAATTACGTGGTAATGCATACGCAAAACCACCTGCAGGCACACTAAGTGGTTACAACATTAAAGTGGATGAAAAAGAAGCTTACGGTTGGGCAGCTGGTTTTGCTTATCAAATTCCTAAAATTGCGCTTAGAGCAGCAGTTACTTATCGTTCTGAAATCAAGCACAAAGCTCAAGCTGAGGAAACTTTTACAACTCCATTTGGCACAAGACCAATGTTAACTGCAGGCGTGGATGCGATCACACCTCAATCGGTAAATGTTGACTTACAAACTGGTGTTGCTCCAAACACATTAGCTTTTGCTAATTTACGTTGGGTACATTGGGATAACTTTGTTGTAACCCCGAAATTTTTAGCTAATACGACTGCAGCATTAGGCGCGAAGCAAAATCTCATTGATTACACAGACGATCAATACTCTGCAACTGTAGGTTTATCTCATAAACTTAACAGCAAATGGGCAGGAACTGCAGCAGTGGGTTATGACTCTGGTGCTGGTAACCCTGTAACCACTTTAGGTCCAACTGAAGGTTATTGGAGTGTTGGCTTAGGTGGTCAATACAGTCCTGCTGAAAACTACTTTATTCAAGCTGGGGTTAAATACTTCTGGTTAGGCGATGCACAAGCTCAAACTGGCGGCGCTGTAAAAGCTGATTTTGAAGATAACCATGCCTTAGGTTATGGTCTGAAAATCGGTTACCGTTTCTAATTTGCGTTAGAAATTAGGATTAAACAAGAAAGGGCGCCATTGGCGCCCTTCTTTTATTCCATAGACTTAACAATATTAAGCTGGAATATTGCGTACTGAAGCATTACGAATAGCTTCTTTTAACGCATCATAACCATGAATAGGCGGGAACTGAGGGAATTCAGCAATCACATTTTCTGGTGCATCAAACAAGAAACCGTGGTCTGCCTCACCAAGCATCGTGGTATCGTTATAAGAATCGCCTGCTGCAATCACACGGAAGTTCAAACCGTGTAGCGCTTTAACTGCTTGGCGCTTTTGATCAGGCTGACGAAGTTTATAATCTGTGATCATGCCATTTTCATCAGTTTCTAACTTGTGACAGAAAATAGTCGGCCAATCGAGTTGCTTCATTAAAGGATGAGCAAACTCATAGAACGTATCTGAAAGAATAATCAATTGAAAATGAGTACTTACCCATTTCACAAATTCTTTTGCCCCAGGGAATGGCCCCATATCAGCAATTACTTCCTGAATATCGTTTAAGCCTAAACCGTGCTCTTTTAAAATATTCAGGCGCTGCGTCATTAACACATCGTAGTCTGGAATATCACGTGTAGTGGCTTCCAATGCTTTAATTCCTGTTTTCTTGGCAAAGTTAATCCAAATTTCTGGAACTAACACCCCTTCAAGATCAAGACATACGATTTCCATGGGCTCTCCCAATGTCAGTGAAAAATTTTGCGCTATCATAGCTTAAAATTTGATATTTCAGGTGCTGTTTTTTAAATCTATTTTATTCATAAGTATTTATTTTTAAGTGCTAAGCAGATTATTTCAATTCTATTAGAATCATTGTGAATTAAATTAATATAGGTTTTTAAGTGTCCAAGCCTATACGCCAGGAACTGTCATGACTACAATCCCTACCATTGACCTTGTTGATGCACTTGCATCTGAATATGCTGATAAATCTCCCAGCGAGATTCTGGAACTTGCCTTAAGTCAGGAAGGTGAAATTGCCATTTCATTTTCAGGGGCTGAAGATGTCGTTTTGATTGATATGGCTTCTCATTTAGGCAAACCATTTCGTGTCTTCAGTCTAGATACCGGTCGTTTACATGCAGAAACCTATCAATTTATCGACCAGGTTCGTAAACACTACAATATTGAGATCGAAATCTGCTTCCCTGAAACAGAAGCGATGCAAAAACTGGTGAGCGAAAAAGGTTTCTTTAGCTTTTATCAGGATGGACACAAGGAATGTTGTGGTATCCGTAAAGTTCAACCCTTACGTAAAAAGCTGGCAACCTTGGATGGCTGGATTACCGGTCAACGCAAAGATCAAAGTCCAGGCACGCGCAATGAAATTCCAGTCGTTCAAGCGGATGAAGGTTTTTCAGGCCCGGGCAAACAGCTGATTAAATATAATCCACTTGCCAACTGGTCTAGCAGCGACGTCTGGAACTATATTCGCATGATGGAAATTCCCTATAATCCGCTGCATGAACGCGGTTTTATTTCGATTGGTTGTGAACCCTGCACCCGTCCTGTATTGCCGAATCAGCATGAACGCGAAGGTCGCTGGTGGTGGGAAGAAGCAACCCATAAAGAATGCGGGTTACACGCTGGAAATTTAAAATAATATTTTTAAAAATCACTGTCATGCAGTGATTTTTTTTAACTTATCATTACACATTAAGCAGTTCATTTCTTTTTGAAAAAAGATATACTGAAAAAAACCTTTTCATATAATTCTAACAAGCCTGTTCATATAAGAACAGACAACGACATTGCAGTGAGGCATTCAACGCTATGCGTCCATTACACCCAATTGATTTTATTTTCCTGTCTCTTGAAAAACGTCAGCAACCGATGCACGTCGGTGGACTGTTCCTATTTCAAATTCCTGACAATGCACCTGACACATTTATTCAAGATCTCGTTGCTGATATTCGTAAATCTAAATGTCTTCCTGTTGCGCCTTTTAATAATAAACTCAATGGCCTATTTTGGGATGAAGACCAAGAATTTGATTTGGACCATCATTTCCGTCACATTGCACTACCGCATCCAGGTCGAATCCGTGAATTACTGACTTATATTTCACAAGAACATAGCGCACTGCTTGATCGAGCCAAACCGCTCTGGACCTGTAACATTATTGAAGGTATTGAGGGCAATCGCTTTGCCATGTACTTTAAAATTCACCATGCCATGGTAGATGGTATTGCCGGTATGCGCTTGGTTGAAAAATCACTGTCACATGATCCAAATACTAAAAGTATTGTACCCTTGTGGTGTGTTGAAGGTCCCCGCGCTAAACGCATTAAGACTCCCCCACAAAGCCGCATAAAAAAAATTATGGGGACGTTAAAAGAACAATTGGAAGCAACGCCAAAAGTCATGTATGAATTATCCCAGACCATCTTTAAAGATATGGGGCGTAATCCTGACTATGTTTCAAGTTTTCAGGCGCCAAAAAGTATCTTAAATCAACGCGTGAGCTCTTCTCGTCGTTTTGCCGCACAATCTTTTGAACTGGGCCGCTTAAGTAAGATTGCCAAAGCACTCGGGGTGACCATTAATGATGTGGTACTCGCTATCTGTTCCGGCGCGTTGCGTGAATATTTGCTCACTCAACATGCATTGCCGAAAAAACCGCTGATCGCGATGGTACCTGCCTCCATTCGTAATGATAATTCTGATGTTTCTAACCGCATTACCATGATTCTAGCCAATTTGGGCACAGATAAAGAAACACCATTGGAACGTCTGCAAATTATTCGTCGTAGCGTGTTAAATGCGAAACAGCGTTTTAAGCGCATGAACTCAAATCAAATTTTGAACTATAGTGCCTTGGTGTATGGTGCAGCCGGCTTGAATATTGTGTCAGGCATGATGCCTAAACACCAAGCATTCAATATTGTGATTTCTAACGTACCTGGCCCACGCGAACCGCTCTACTGGAATGGTGCAAAACTGGATGCACTTTATCCAGCTTCGATTGTGCTGGATGGACAGGCGCTCAATATTACCATGACCAGCTATTTAGATAAGTTGGAAGTGGGTTTGACAGGTTGTCGCGATGCCTTACCGAAGATGCAAAATCTGCTCACACACCTGGAAGATGAAATTCAGCGATTTGAAGAGATTGTTGGTCAAGATATCCCGCCAAAGAAGTTAAGAGCGGTGAGTTAACCGCTATTTCAAAAATAGTGAATAGTAAATTAATAAAGGGGCCTTTCAAAGGCCCCTTTATTTTGTAATTGCATGAGATTAATTTTTAATTGCACGACATTGATTTAATAGTTGATGGCAAACTGAATGAATCATGGCAGATGTAATTTGAACTTCTTTGCCCTGCTCATCCACAATATAACCACTCTGAGCTGGTTTATTCTCTAAAACATTCAAACTTTTTTTAATAATTGCTTTGCTCATACTCATGTCATACCTCTTTTTTGCTAAGCCAAAACTGGGAGATTTTGGCTTTGGCTACTGTGTATGACTAGTATTCAAAATTAAGCTTAAAAAGTAAAATTTCAGATGTAACAAGTGTTTAACGATATTCTGTTACAATTTCAGCTCAGAATGATATCATATTGCTCTTGCGTATATAGATTTTCCACCTGAAATTTGATGATACGCCCTATAAAGTGCTCTAAATCGGCCACTGCAGGTGCTTCCGCTGTTAACAATCGGTCAATCACCGAAGGGTGTGCAACCACGGTAAAACCACTTTTACATTCAAAAGCACGTGCATATCTCAAAATTTCCCGAAAAATTTCGTAACACACCGTCTCTGCCGTTTTCACATAGCCGCGTCCCTGACAAGTTGGACACGATTCACATAATAAGTGCTCTAAAGATTCACGAGTACGCTTCCGGGTCATTTCCACCAGGCCCAGTTCCGAAACCTGGGTAATTTTGGTTTTGGCATGATCACGTTCCAGCATACGCTCAAACTGGCTCATCACCTCTTCACGATGCTGGGCTTCCTGCATATCAATGAAGTCAATAATGATAATGCCACCCAAATTGCGTAAGCGCAGCTGACGGGCAATGACTTGAGTCGCTTCCATATTGGTTTTAAATACGGTGTCTTCTAAAGTCCGGCCACCGACGTAGGAACCGGTATTGACATCAATGGTAGTCATAGCTTCAGTCTGGTCGATCATCAGATAGCCACCCGACTTCAGTGCTACGCGTGTTTGCAGGGCCTTCTGAATATCTTCTTCAACATTATATAAATCAAAAATAGGACGTTCACCCGGATAGTGAACCAGCCGGTCCTGCATGCTCGGCACAAACTCTTGCACAAATTCTTGCAACTTAGCATGTATTTCGCGTGAATCGACAGAAATTTTAGAAGTATCTTCATTGGCCAAATCACGAATGACCCGCTGTGGCAGCGGCAGTTCTTCAAAAATCAGTGAAGGGACGGCAATGCTTTTTTGCTTGCGTTGAATAAATTCCCAAAGCTTGGCCAAATACGCCATATCCTGCGCAATTTCAGCTTCAGGAATCCCCTCTGCCGCCGTACGGACAATGACGCTGCCGGGTAATTTATGCTCGCTTTGAATCCGTTCGATCATTGAACGCAGCCGGTCTCGTTCTTCTTCTGATTCAATGCGTTGTGATACACCAATATGATGACCATAAGGCATCAATACCAGATAACGTGAAGGAATGGAAAGATCGGTAGAAAGACGCGCCCCTTTGGTCCCGAGCATATCCTTCATCACTTGCACCGTGAGAATCTGACCGGGTTGCAGCAGTTCAAAAACGTTGGGGGTCGGTTGATTGCGGGGCCAGACCATATCGTTGATATGGAGGAAGGCGGTTCGAGAAAGACCAATATCAACAAAAGCAGCCTGCATACCCGGAAGTACACGCACCACTTTGCCTTTATAAATATTGCCCACCAATCCACGCTTAACCGTACGCTCAACAAATAATTCATTGACCGTGCCGTTCTGGATTAAGGCCACACGACATTCCATAGGTGTGACGTTAATCAACAACTCGTCAGACATAATAAAACTCAAAACATTATAAAAATTCTTTTTGAGGTCAGTTAATTTAGTGCCTTAACTGCCTGTAATAACTGTACGGTTTCATGTAAAGGCAAGCCCACGACATTGCTATAACTGCCTTCGATACGGGCAATATAACGCGCTGCGATGCCTTGAATGGCATAAGCACCCGCTTTGCCTAGGGGCTCTCCTGTTGCCCAATAACTTTCCATATCATTGAGACTTAACTTTTGAAACTCAACCTGTGTTCGTACCACTATACTTGATTTTTTTGTACTTGTACGCACACAAACACCTGAAAACACATCATGCTTGCGCCCAGAAATGCGCTGCCACATTTCAAAAGCATGTTGTTTTGATTCAGGTTTACCTAAAATCTGATTATCCACACCTAAACTGGTGTCAGCGGCGATGACGATGGCATCCGGAAATTGCTCCAATACAGCTTGAGCCTTGCTACAGGCTAAACGCTCGACATAGGCGGCAACATCTTCTCCGTCAAGAATAGATTCATCGATATCCGGACTATAAATCTCGAATTCTAAACCTAACTGTTGCAGCAGTTCCCGACGCCGTGGAGAACTCGAAGCCAGAATTAAACGCGCCATTTTTTAAGCATAAAATACATGACAGGGAAAACCAGCACACTGCTCAATAAAGGCTGCCAGTGTCGGGTAATGGAAAATTGCAAGCCACCCATCGTTTGGGCAATCCAGATCACAAATAAATGTGCCATTACTGCCAGAAAGCTAATCACCCAGAGATTGCCAAAGGTCATGATGCGTCGTTCACGGGTTAAAAACCGGACAATAAAGGTAATCAACACAAAACTTAGTGCATTCATGCCTAAAGGGGCATCCACCAGCAGGTCGGTAAACATGCCGGTGGCAAAGGCAAACCAGATTCCGCACCATGTAGGTTGGCACATCACCCAAAATAGCATGAGCAGCAACATGAATAAGGGACGTGCACCTGACACGGCATAAGACAATGGATAAACCATCAGCACCGAACAGACAATGACTGAAACAATAATCGCAATTAAAGGATCCCGATTGCTTTCAGCCCTTAATTTAGCGAGTGGCATGCGGCTGCTCCATCGCTAATGAATCAGAAAAAAGGACAACGACATGATGTCCACCGGCCAATTGTGCGGCTGGAATGACTTCAATCTGGGCAAATTCACCCGAATTATGCCGGTTAACTTTAGACACTGTGCCGACCAGATAGCCTGCAGGGAAATGTGCACCCAAACCTGAGCTATACACTTTTTCACCGACCTTGACATTGGCACTGGTCGGAACATATTCCATCTTCAAATGACCTAAATCACCTGTACCCGATACAATGGCACGCATCCCGGTATGTTCCAAACGCACAGAGAGAGAATGTTCTTTATCGGACAGCAACATAATACGGCTACTATGCGAATTGACATTGATGATCTGCCCCATAATTCCTTTATCGTCCAGTACGGTTTGACCGACCTTGAGCTGACTGTTGGAACCACGGTTAATCACAATAATATGCCGTAGCGGATCGGCATCTGTACCGATGACTTCTGCAATTTCCATGCGCCCATCAATAATCAAAGGCGTATCCAGCAGACCTCTTAAACGGGTATTTTCGGCAGAAAGTTCAGATAATTTTTGCAAACGAACCTGAGCCTGTAACAACTCGGCTTGCATCGCGGTATTTTCACGACGTAACTGGGCTTCAGACTTGGTTTGTTGATTGAGCCATTCTCGCGATAACACCGGATAACTTGCAAGGGCATAAATAGGATTATATGCCGCATACAAGACATCACGTGCGGGCTGAATCACATGGGGCATGCGCCAGTTAAAAAACAGCACCACCAGACATGTAATCACCGCAATGATAAATGAGCGAAAAGATGGCGGTTGTCGAGAAAACAGTTGTGTTTGCACCGCCTGATCCCTAACTTAACCTACAAATAACATGTCGTGATTTGGATTGTCGAAGAATTCCAGAACCT
Source organism: Acinetobacter sp. BSP-28 (assembly GCF_044130285.1). NCBI lineage: Bacteria > Pseudomonadati > Pseudomonadota > Gammaproteobacteria > Moraxellales > Moraxellaceae > Acinetobacter > Acinetobacter sp. BSP-28. The sequence continues at coordinate 57,947 of NZ_JBIQOB010000004.1, read as the reverse complement.
TGCCACCACCACGAGTCACGCAAGTCAACGGATCTTCAGCCACAACCACAGGTAAACCGGTTTCTTGTGCAAGAAGTTTGTCAAGGTTACGTAATAATGCACCACCACCTGTCAACACAATGCCACGTTCTGCAATGTCAGAAGACAATTCAGGCGGTGTTTGCTCAAGTGCAGATTTAACCGCAGACACAATATTTTGTAATGGATCTGAAATCGCCTGGGTAATTTCGTCTGAAGTCACAGTAATGGCACGAGGAACACCTTCAGCCAGATTACGACCGCGCACTTCAATCTCAAGTGTTTTTGAGTCTGGATCTGGCAAGGCCATACCAACTTCTTTTTTAATCACTTCGGCAGTCGTTTCCCCAATCACACAACCATGCGCTTTACGCACATAATTAATGATTTGTTCATCAAAGACATCACCGCCAATACGTAGCGAGTCTGCGTAAACACAGCCCTGTAATGAAATGATTGCAATTTCAGTCGTACCACCGCCCACATCGACCACCATCGAACCACATGCCTGTTCAACGGGCATACCGGCACCAATTGCAGCAGCCATCGGCTCTTCAATCAGGCGAACATCACGTGCACCGGCATTGAAGACTGCTTCACGAATGGCACGGCGCTCAACCAGCGTTGATTTGCAAGGAACACAAACCACAACACGCGGTGCAGGCGGGAAAAGACGTCTTTCATGCACTTTACCAATAAACTGGTTCAGCATGGTTTCGGTCACTTCAAAATCGGCAATCACACCATCTTTCATCGGGCGGATTGCAGAAATATTTGCAGGTGTACGACCAAGCATTTGTTTAGCATCAAGACCAACAGCGGCAACGATTTTTTGTGAACCACTATGACGAATTGCCACAACTGTCGGTTCATTTAATATAATGCCTCGTCCTGGTGCATAAATAAGTGTATTTGCTGTACCTAAATCAATGGCTAGATCGGGCGAAAACAAGCCAATTAGTCTTTTTAGAATCACGGAGACGTTCTCGATTAAACTTTATGTGGACGCAAGGTGGCAACTTTAACTAAATGTGATGATTTGGACAAGTCAATCGCTTATTATAACGCACGATATTTTGAATTTTTTTAATACTGATTAGGTAATATTATGTCTACATCGGATGCACAGCATTCTGCAGATTTAAATGCACAAACAGTTTCAGCAATCGCACATCTTGCCCGATTGTCGCTTAATGATACGCAATCTGCTGAATATGCTCAAAGTCTAAATAAAATTTTAGGCATGATGGAAACCTTAAAAGGCATTGACACTGAAGGTGTCGAGCCGCTTAAAAGTCCATTTGACAATCCACAGCCCTTACGTGAAGACGTGGTTTCTGAAGAAAATCATCGTGAAGAATATCAAGCTGTTGCACCGGCAACACAAGATGGCTTGTACCTTGTTCCACGCGTGATTGAATAATCTTTATTCAGTTAAACCATTTTATTAAATTAAACGTAAAGAAATATTTCTCATGACAGATTTACATCGCTTATCGATTCGTGAACTTTCCGAGGGTTTAGCTGGGGCTAAATTTTCGTCTCGCGAATTGACTGAACATTATTTAAAACGCATTGAAAAAATCGATGCTCAAGTACAATCTTATGTGACTGTCACTGCCGAGCAGGCATTGGCTCAAGCCGATGCTGCTGATGCCGCAATTAAAGCCGGACATGCTACAGCATTAACGGGTGTGCCAATTGCGCATAAAGATATCTTCTGTACCCAAGGCATTAAGACCACTGCCGGTTCTAAAATGCTGGACAATTTTATCTCTCCTTACGATGCGACCGTTGTAGCGAAAGGTAAAGCTGCGGGCCTGGTGACTTTAGGTAAAGTGAACATGGACGAATTCGCCATGGGTTCGACTTCCGAGTCATCTTACTTTGGTGCGACCAAAAACCCTTGGGCACTGGATCACGTTCCAGGTGGTTCTTCTGGTGGTTCAGCAGCGGCTGTTGCAGCGGATCTTGCACCATTTGCAACAGGTACAGATACTGGTGGTTCAATCCGTCAACCTGCGTCTTTCTGTGGCCTAACCGGTCTTAAACCGACTTATGGTCGTGTATCGCGTTTCGGTATGATTGCCTATGCATCATCTTTAGACCAAGGCGGGCCAATGGCACGTTCGGCTGAAGACTGTGCTTACCTGATGAACGTGATGGCAGGTCATGATGCCAAAGATTCAACATCTGTAGAAAAAGATGTTGATAACTATGTGGCAAACCTAAACGGCACTTCAGTTAAAGGTTTACGTATTGGTATTCCTAAACAGTACTTCAATGTTCAAGGTTTAGATGCAGACGTGAAAGCACGCGTTGAAGAATCATTGAAAAAGCTGGAAGAAATGGGCGCAACCTTGGTTGAGATTGATCTCACCATGACTGATGCTTATGTTCCTACCTACTACTTGATTGCCCCTGCTGAAGCATCTTCAAACTTGTCACGTTTTGATGGCGTGCGTTATGGCTACCGCTGTGAAGATCCGAAAGACATTATGGACTTGTACAAACGCTCTCGTTCAGAAGGTTTTGGTAAAGAAGTTCAGCAACGTATCTTGATCGGTACTTATGCGCTTTCTGCGGGTTACTACGATGCCTACTACGTAAAAGCACAAAAAGTCCGTCGTTTAATTCAGCAAGACTTCTTGAAAGCTTTTGAGTCTGTGGATGTGATCGCAGCACCTTCTGCGCCGACGACTGCATACCGAATTGGTGCAAACTTAAGCCCAGTTGAAATGTACTTGGGTGACATCTACACCATCGCGGTGAACTTAGCAGGTCTGCCTGCGATTAACGCGCCTGTTGGTTTCGACAAAGATAACTTACCGGTTGGCTTACAGTTGATTGGTAACTATTGGTCAGAATCTCAATTGTTGTCTGTGGTGCATCAATACCAACAGGCAACAGATTGGCATACAAAACGCGCTGCAATTGCTGAGGAGAATGCATAATGGCTAAGAACGCTGCTAAACCAAAATCTAACCTGATTGATGGTTGGGAAGTCGTTATTGGTATCGAGATTCACACTCAGCTGGCCACCAATACTAAAATTTTCTCTGGTTCTTCAACCACTTTCGGTCAAGACCCAAATACACAAGCCAGCCTTGTCGACCTTGCAATGCCGGGAGTACTGCCAGTATTGAACAAAGAAGTGGTTGATCTTGCGATTCGCTTTGGTCTGGGTATTGATGCTTATATCGACCAGGCATCTGTATTTGCACGTAAAAACTATTTCTACCCGGACTCGCCTAAAGGCTACCAAATTAGCCAAATGGACAACCCGATTGTGGGCTTGGGTCATATCGACATCCAACTTGAAGATGGCACTGTAAAACGCATTGGCGTGACTCGTGCGCACCTTGAAGAAGATGCAGGTAAATCGATCCACGACCAATTTGAAGGCATGTCAGGCATTGACTTAAACCGTGCAGGTACGCCTTTACTTGAAATTGTATCTGAACCCGATATGCGTTCGGTTGAAGAAGCGGTTGCCTACATTAAAGCGATTCACACGCTAGTACGTTGGTTAGGCATTTCTGACGGTAACATGGCGGAAGGTTCGTTCCGTGCCGACTGTAACGTGTCTTTACGTCGTCCGGGTCAACCTTTCGGTACACGTTGTGAATTGAAAAACCTGAACTCATTCCGTTTCATTGAACAAGCGATCAATGTTGAAATTGAACGTCAAATGGAAATCCTGGAATGGGACGGCACCATTGACCAAGAAACACGTTTGTTCGACCCTGTGAAAATGGAAACGCGTTCAATGCGTTCTAAAGAAGAAGCGAACGACTACCGTTACTTCCCTGACCCGGACTTGTTGCCTGTGATTATTGCAGACGAACAAATCGAAGCGATTAAAGCGACTATGCCTGAGCTTCCTGCTGCACGTCGTGAACGCTTCGTAGCGGACTTTGCTGTGACTGAGTACGATGCACACGTGCTTACACTGACTCGTGAAATGTCAGAGTTTTATGAAGAAGTGGTGAAAGCTGCTGGCGGCGCGGCACAAGGTAAGATTGCGGCAAACTGGGTCATGGGTGAATTCTCAGGTGCGCTGAACAAAGCAGGCTTAGATTTGGTTGATTCTCCTGTTTCTGCTGAGAAATTGGGCGGTATGATCGCGCGTATTGTGGATAACACAATTAACGGTAAGATCGCGAAGCAAGTATTCGGCTTTATGTGGGATGAAGGCAAATCTGCGGACGAAATTATTGCGGAAAAAGGCTTGAAACAGGAAACTGATACAGGCGCGATTGAAGCAATTATTAAAGACGTACTTGCTGCTAACGAGAAGATGGTTGAAGAGTATAAATCTGGTAAAGAGAAAGCTTTCAATGGTCTTGTTGGTCAAGTAATGAAAGCCGCAAAAGGTAAAGCTAACCCTGCACAAGTAAATGAATTAATGAAGAAATTGATTGGTTAATTTAATCAGTTAATTTGATTTAAAAAGCCTCGATTTATCGGGGCTTTTTTATATACTAAGACATCATAATTCTTTGAATAAAAATAATGGAATTTATCAGTCCAATCGCAGCTATCATTGCAATCATTGTCGCAATTTTTTCCATTCCTAAAACGCTACACGCGATTGGTGAGCACAAACGCAAAAAGTTTAAAGATGAGTTAGAGAACTTTACTGAATATTTTGAAAAATTTTATAAAGCAGATGCAAATAATTACCCTCAATTATTAAGAGATAAAGCTGCTCAAAATATTACTCGCTCTTTTGATATGAATGCTGAATTACTTCACTATTTGATAGATTTACATGAAAAAGATTTAGCTAATTTTGATAAGACTACGGAACAATACTATTGGGGAAGCAGATTCATTGAAGTGAGTAATAAAGATAATAAAATTAATATTTCAAAAAAAGTTAGAGTTTCAAAACTCATTTCTAGAATATATTATTTTCTTTACGGCATATTCTTAATATTTGCTATTGTTATTTTTACTGGAAAATTTCATTTTTGGAATATTCAGTGGCTTGATGCTTTAATTGGCGTTTCCTTCCTCATCTTTTCTATTTCAGCATTGAGAAAAGCTGATGATATGAAAGAGGCTTTAAATTTCCTTAAAACAATAAAAATTGCTCAAAATAAACTTAAAACTAATCAACGAGAGGAAACTGAAGAAGTTATAGATTTCGCATCTTAACTTCTAATTAATTCTGCACAAGCAAATGAATTGATGAAGAAACTGATTGAGTGATTTATTCGCTAATAGTTTGATTTCATGATATAAAAACCTCGCTTAATGCGGGGTTTTTTTTATATGTCTTATGCAATCACAAATGAAATTATTGATATTGACCAACAAATTGAAATTATAAAGTCGAAACGTCAAAATATGAAAGAATATGAAGAACAATTCATCCATCATAAGTCCATAGAACATTTTTATGAATGCCTTAAAGAATTAGAACCCAAAGATAATTTTTTAATCTCAAAAATTTACGGCAAAGGACGTGATACCGTTATTTCTTTAAACAGTATCATATTCGATTCGACTTACCCACCTAGTACACCGACTCTAAAAAAACTCGTAAATCACTTATCGGTAAATCTCGACTATCATAAAAATATTTGTGAAGAAACGTATAAAGCAGTTGAACAAAGAATACATGAACTCGAATTTTATCAATGGTCTATCATTGAAATGATCAATATTTGTAAGAACATCTGTGCCGATATTGATCAAATTTCTGACACATTAAATCTCCTTAAACAAACTAAAACATATAGACTTCAGACAGGTACTCTGCACATGGATGATATTGATGCAACTATGAAACCTAATACAACTATTCAAAATAATTATAATGCACCAATACAACAAAGTATGATTCAAAGTGGTCACAGTAATACAATGACTGTTAATCAAATTAATAATCAAGCTTTACAACAGGTTTGTAACCAAATCCGTCAGGTCATTAATAGCTCCCAAGAGCCTGATCCAATCAAGCAAACTCTCAACACTGACATAAATAATTTTGAAAATGCTCAAGATAGTACTGAAAGAAAATCAGCATTTGAGTCTTTTTTATCAAATAGTGCATCAATAGCAACTCTTTGGTCTTCTTTAGCGCCATATATTCCTGAATTAACAAAATATATAGGATAATTTTTTAGTAAAAGCCTGTTTTTAAATTGCAGCTTTTTATTTTTGAATAAAAACTACATGATGATCAAAAAAGTATCCTCTATCGCTAAATTAGAAGACTTAGGACGAATCCAACTGTCTAAGTCCTTATTTATGCGTGAATTCTGAATACCCTCACCCCAGCCCTCTCCCATAGGGAGAGGGAGTTTTCATTGCGTATCACATGCTGTGATATCTTTTGTAATGGATGTTCCTTCTCCTTCTAGGAGAGGGTTAGGGAGAGGTCTTAACAAAATGCTAGCAAGAATTAGTCAGAAGTAAATATTTAAATAATCCCCTCCTTGCGAAGCTTCACTTCTAACCTTTTAAAAGGAGGACTTTAAATCTACAATCAACCCAAACACTTCCCATCAAAAACAACATGACCATCAAAAAAGTATCCTCCATCGCCAAACTCGAAGACTTAGGGCGTATCCAACTATCAAAGTCCTTCTTTATACGAGACTTTCTCTATAGCGAAATCTCCAATTGGTACGGTGTACCCAACTTCCCCGATTATCCTGAAAAAGCCATCTACACAGGCACACAACTTTGCGAGCAACTTCTCGAACCACTGCAAGAAAAATTCGGACGTATTGCTATTCGTTCCGCTTACCGTTCTCCAAGCGTAAACCAACTCGGCAACGAAAAAGGACATAACTGCGCCAGCAACGAAAAAAACTTTGCCAGCCACATTTGGGACTACCCTGACGAAAAAGGCTATGGTGCAACGTCGTGTATCGTCATTCCCTCATTTTTAGAACTGTATGAGCAAGACTAAAGCAACTGGCAACAACTAGCCTATTGGATTCATAACAATTTGAACTATAGCAACATGACATTTTTCCCAAAACTGTGTGCTTTTAATATTGGTTGGCATGAACAGCCTGCTCGGGAAATTTATAGTTATATTCAACCCAAAGGTTATTTATTGCGTGGTGAAGCGGTGAATATAGAGTTTGAGAAGTTTTATCCTAATTTATTGTAATCATTAATCCCCCTAAATCCCCCTTTTTCAAAGGGGATTAATTTGATACGCCTGGTTCCCTCTCCTGAGCAAGTTTTAAAGCACTGCTTTAAAACAAAGCGCAAGAAAGGATGAGGGTTAGGGAGAGGATTACCCCCCAATTTCACCTGAAAAAATAACACTTTATAAAAATATAAACTTCAAAAAACCAACATTAAAAGATTATTTTTCAATCAATTTATTTTGCAGTAACTGCCTGATTTTTAGACTATACATGTCCAACTATACGGCATGAAATGTAGAGTAAATAATGATATTTAGAACAATTGCAATTTTAACTTTAGCCACGGTTCACACAGCTCAAGCTGGCTCAAATCACGATTGGGGTTATGTCAATCACAAAGCCCCTGAACATTGGGCCAACTTAAACAGCAACTATCAAAGCTGTGCTGGGGCAAACCAGTCACCTATCAATATTCGTCAAACCGTACAAGCCAAACTTCCACCGCTCAAGTTTAACTACAGTACATCAGCTGAAAACATTATTCATAACGGGCACACTATTCAAATTAATTTCAAGCCAGGCAATAATTTAAACCTAGACGGCCAACTGTTTGAACTTAAACAATTCCATCTACACAGCCCAAGTGAACACCAAATTCAGGGAAAATCTTACCCAATGGAAATGCATCTAGTGCATGCATTAGCAACGGGTGAACTTGCTGTAGTTGCGGTAATGTTTGATGAAGGAAAAGAGAACCCAAAACTGGCCAAACTTTGGAAAGAGTTACCTCAAAAAGCCGGTGATGCCATTCCACTCAAACAACAGGACTTGGCCTCTGCATTTTTACCAGACAATTTAGAGTACTATCGCTTTAACGGTTCACTCACCACACCTCCCTGTACGGAAGGCGTCCGCTGGATTGTTTTAAAAGACATTCAACAAGCATCGAGACAACAAATTGAAGCCTTTTCAAAGCTGATGGAACATCCGAACAATCGCCCTGTACAAGCACAAAATGCACGTGTGGTCTTGGAATAAGTTGATAAATTTCAGTTTTAAATCGGATTTATATTTCATGCCATCCAAGTGAAATATCAAATTAGTTTTACGATTTTTTTTAGAAGCTTAAAAAATAAAAAAGACCTGAATTCAGGTCTTTTTTATGACCGTTTTATCTTATTTTACCGAGCTTATTCCACACATCTGGCGTCAAAAACGTCATCACCATTTTATTCAGGTCAACATAACGCAATACACCTTTCAGCTGACTTTTCACTTCAGGATTTTCTAAAATTTCGTCACCCGTAATTTGTCCAAGCTCCTGAAAACTATCGCCCACCGCTTGTACACCCTCTGCAGCAATTACGGCTTTGGTCTGACTTGAGCATTGATCTACCAATATCCGCTGCAAGACCTGAGCTAAATTTTTATCCAGCTGGGTTCTCTGCTCTTCATTCACATTGCTGAATTTCTTCAATTCCGGATGTGCAGATAATGCGACAAAGGTCCATTGCAACACCGTTGTTTTATCTGCTGCCGTAGTGGACTTCTCCAAACACTTACTCAGCTGATCCACCGTTGGCCCGGCCATTGCAATTTGTGTGGTTCCCATAACCGCAGTTGCCATCAAAACAGAACAACCCATTCGAGTAAAGCGACGCCCCAAGGTGGTAAAAATAGAGTAAAACATAAAGCGAACTTCCATTCTGAACTGCTGTCTTTTTATCATAAAGTACAGGGTACAGCCTATTATGACTCTGTAAAATGAAAAAATTTCTAATTCATCCTGCAGAAAAATACTGCTGTTTTGATTTAGACCTTCATTCGACTAAAGAAACTTTTCCGTTACTGATATCTGTCATCTGCATGTGCTAAGGTGAATGAAAACAAAACTTTATATAAATCATATCCAAACAGAGGGAAAAATCATGGCTAAACAAATATTGATGCTCGTTGGCGACTACGCTGAAGACTATGAAACAATGGTGCCATTCCAGTTTCTAACAGGTCTGGGCTATACCGTACATGCAGTCTGTCCGGATAAAAAAGCTGGTGACAGCATCGCCACCGCTATTCATGACTTTGAGGGCGAACAAACCTATAGTGAAAAGCGTGGTCATAACTTTGCCATTAATTATGACTTCGACTCGGTCAATACTGAGGATTATGTAGGTCTGGTAATTCCGGGTGGCCGTGCGCCTGAATACTTACGTATGAATACACGTGTTGTAGAAATTGTGCGTGAATTTAATGCTGTTCAAAAACCGATTGCAGCCGTATGTCACGGCGCGCAGCTTTTAGCGGCTGCCGATGTGCTTCAAGGTAAAACCTGTTCTGCTTACCCGGCATGTGCAGCGGAAGTAAAACTTGCAGGCGGTCAATATGCTGACATCGCCGTAACTGAAGCAGTCACGGATGGACATCTGGTGACTGCACCGGCTTGGCCTGCCCACCCTGCCTGGATGGCGCAGTTTGTGAAAGCACTCGGTGCAACGATTAGCCTGTAATCCTGCCGAATTCAGATTGAAAGTTCAATATTCACGTTCCATCGCATGATGATGGAACATGACGCTGATAAAGATGAGCAAAATAGCTTTTTACTTCATCTGCCTAAGCATATTTTTTGCCCCACTGTGATTGTAATTCACGGCTAAATTTTGCAAGACTCGCTTTGCTTGGGCTTTAGAATTAGAAAAGCGGTTGCTATAACTGGGTACACTGGTTAAGCAACGTGCAACCAGCATCCCCGATTCAGTATAGACCCGGGTTCCCTCAGTTCCTTGCAACTTGCCATAGTTATAAGCACGCTGTGCATTATTACAGGCAGCGACCTGATTTTTACCGCCATTTAAATCACGACGTGCAGCGACGTAAAATTTCATCTGTTGCTGTTGTGGGCTTTCCACTACTTTTAGCGGCTGTTTTTGAGGCAACTCGGCTACAGGTTTGGTTTCTTTTTTCAGATCTGCTTCTTTTTTAGCATCAGCCTCTTTTTGAAGGGCAGGTTTATTTAACGCTTTTTTATTGTCCTGATCATTGGAACTGATTTTTTTATCCGCAACATTTGTAGTCACACTGATATTTTTATAAAACTTTTTAGCTTCATCCGCGGACATTAGTCTGGTCTGCAAGCTGACTACACGTGTATCACGACCATCATTCAGTTTACGTTCTGCAACCGCTTCAATGGACACAATCCAGCTTTGCCCATTATTTTGTACACATTTATAGGCACCTATGCCCTGTTTGACATTGCCAGATATAGATAACCGTTTTTTATCCGATCCATTTTTTACCAAAGACATGGAACTCTTATAGAGCAGCGTAAATTTACCCTTTTTGGCAGAACAGTAATTGCTTAAATATTTTCTTGGATATAAAGATTGAGGTTCTTTGTCATTCTGTTTTGATCCCCAAGAATAGACATATTCTTTGGCCTGTCCATTAGATTGGTTGAGGTTTTTTTGAACCACCACTTCCTGCGGTGAAGCATAATTTTTAACGGAATCATCTGAGCTCAAAGCATTAAAACTGGTACAGCCATGTAAAGTGATGCCCACTCCGCCAATCAAGATGAATGTTTTGAAATTCACGTATTAATGCTCACTGATGCTGTAACTCAAAAATATATCAAAATTGGGAAAATCACAAATATAGCACTTTGATTTTATTATTAATTCCCTTCAAGTTAAATGATAGATTTTTGCCTGAAAATGCAAAATAACTGCCAATCTTTTAAAAGTTTTAGTACTGAAATCCAAATGGGATAACACTTTTTAACCAGTTTAAACTTTTTTACGATTGGTGAAGCTTTAGTTATCCCGGAAGCTATTCGACAATTTCCATCATGAACTGATGAAAATTTATTCTTTTCTATAAATAGGTGGTCAGGTCATTCAAGCTCAATACCGAAATTTATTCTTTCACCACTGCTTCGATTAAATCCAGATCCCAGGCACCACCGGCAAAACCTTTACACATGCCAGACCAGCGATCCATGGTTTGAACAAAAACCTGTCCCTGCCAAATCCATTGGTTCATGCTCCAGCAATCTCCAATACCACGCCCCTTTTGCATACTGCCGATTTCACCCGCAGCAAAACCCGATGCAGATTCGGTAACAAATATAGGCTTTCCTGTTAAAGACTGATTGACTACCCAAGCCCCATAACCTTCGTTATAGGCACCGCGCCAGCACAGTGTAGTGGCTAGAACTTTGTGATTGGTCAGTTTATAGAGTTCGATTACTTGCGGTTTGGCACTCCCTTCATCATAAATACCTTCACAGAATTCATGAACATTTTGCTGTGGCGGCCAAGCAGCCATGAGTAATTTATGCAGTGCTTGATACTGTCTGGTATTGGGCTGAAGTGTTAAATAAGGTTTTGCTGTGGTTTTTACTTTATTGACCACTAATTTAGGCTGTGCCGCCAATACTTTCGATTCATCCCCTGCACCCTGCTTCAGCAAAGCCCCTACGGTTCCTATCCGTTTTTGAAAATCATCCATTTTCAACAAGATCGCAGTTATTCCTGCATCAGAAACATGCCATGTGTAATCGGCATTTTTAAATATGATTTTCGTATTTTGCCTGGTCTGTTTTAACAATCCATTGAGCTGTTTGCTATTCAGCGTTCCTGTCAGCAGTTGATCTGAAATATTTATCTTAACTGGACCATAATCCTGATTATTCAGATAAAAGCGTAAATTATTCAGCTTTTTGTTATCTAAGGCTTGATCAAAACTGGATAAGGTAAATGTCCCGTGTACTGGCTGTTTTGCTCCAGCGTTACGGGTCAGCAATATTGTGGCGGGCATGCTTTGACTTTGATCATCCTGATAACCCGCTGCCCGACAGGTACCGGTATTACTGCAATATACTTCCCAATCCTGATGTGAAAAAGACATACCTTTAATTTCTTTGGCAAATATTAAAGGGCTGGTCACGGCCACACAGCAGAGTGAAAGCCAAGCATATAACCTTTTCATTTTTATTCTCCTGCCCATTTTTAATCACTATACATCGCTATTTTTCATGATTGTGAAAAATAAAACCAGAGCAAAAAACCCGCATAATGCGGGCTGGATTGCTGATTTTAGATATTTATTTCTTATGCAAAGTGGATTCAAATGCCCGTAAACGTTTATAAATCGAAAGCAGTTCAATAATGGTCGGCCAAGACTCGATTAAATACTGGAATGATTCGCGTACCTTACCAAAGACATTGGCGATCTGCATCATCAAGCCCAAGGTAATCGCCCCTGCGGCAATACTTGGAAACAGCACAAACAAGCCATATAGATTGTCCAGTTGCATGTACCAGATTCGCACCATGTTGAAATAAGCATAGTGGAAATACAGGCGGAAATAGTTAAAACGTACACGGCTGAATAATTCTTTTAAGGTCAGAGGATCGGCACGATCGGCATAATCTTCACCATAAACCAGTTCTTTACGGTAAGCGGCTTCAACCTTCTGGTTGTTAAATTCCAGACCCGGCAATTTATAGCCTACAAGCATCAACACCACAGTACCCAACACCGCCCAGCTAATGGCAGCCCAAACCAGTGCATAAGGAATTTCACCAACGACCGGCAGCTGTTTCACATGCGAAGATAACTGCAACAATACCGGTAAGAACGCCATTAAGGTCATCAAGGCCTGAATGAAACTCACCCCCAGACTCTCGGTGGTTTTGGCAAAACGCATGGTATCTTCCTGAATACGCTGCGAAGCCCCTTCAATATAACGTAACTGTTCCCAATGCGCGGTGTAATAGTCATTCATGGCCGTACGCCAACGGAAGATATAATGACTGACAAAGAACAGATTAAAAACCGCAATGGTCACATACACCATCGCGACATAGAGGAAGGTCAAGGTTTCACTATAGAGTAAATTGACATCGCCTCCACCACTACTCAGCATTTTTTGAATCAAGTCATAAAACGGGCTGTACCAGGCATTGACCACAACATTGACCTGTACCGCAAACCAGATATTAAACAGAATAAAAGCCGACCCCCAGACCGACCAGCCCTGCCATGGATTGCTGGATTTAAAGCGCCAGAACAAAGCAAAAATTACGGTGGAGACGATGAACCATAGATAGAACCATAAAAATGAAGGTGCCCAAAAGCGGCTTACCCCAATCGGTAATTCTGCAGTAGCATAACCCGGTGCAAAGCCTAAAAATGTTCCCCAGCCACTTCCACCGGAATACCACAATGCAATATTGATTACAAACCACAGCACCAATGACGAAAAGAACCACTTCGGGTTCGGAAAAAAAGATTTAAACATTAGCTAAGGCTATTCCTTTATTTTTAGTTTCAAACTTGCCAATCAACACGCCAGCCAATTTAAGCTGGATGAATGACGCGGCTATTATTCTCGTCTTTTCATCTTTGTAGCAACTTATACACTGTTTGTGAAATGTTTTTTCAGGTGAAATCATTTTCACTAAATGACACTTCTATATGCAAGTACTAGGGTTCATTCACCCTTTGATGAAGTGTTATCATTCCAGCTCAGCTTAAAATTTGCTCCATATGGCATTAAATACAGTACTGATGACGTTTAGCCAAATCTCGCCCTCAGCGTAGACTGGATACATTAAATTCTCTTAAAAATAATCCAATCATTAAATCCCTATAAATTTTATGGAAATGTTCAAAAACAGAATATAAATCAAAATATAAATTTTAATCTTTTCTCATTTACCTCTTCAGTATGTCAACTGCTTGGTGATTTTCATCCGTTTGTTTTTGATTTAATTCGCAAAACTGTTAAAATTGGTTAAATATCTACCAGTTTATGGTATTATTAATATAATTTCTAACGAACAGGGGAAGTGAAATGGAAAAATTAGTGATCGAATTATTAAAACCCGTTACCTTGCAAAAAGAGAACTGCAATCCTCTCGTTTTTGAACAAGGGACTATTTTAAAAGTAGTTATGCATACACCTACAAGCCTGCTTGTATCAGACGATTCAAATTTTAATTTCACTGTTTCTTTGCAAGATGAAAATAAAGTCTGGCGTGAGCTGTAAATTTCATTAGATTTATCTAGTGATTTAGAAATTCGGCTAGCCAATATCAACTTGAGTATAACTTCCCCAAACTCAGGTTTGATAATTTTAATCTGCCATAAAAAATATGATTTGGCTAAGATCCGCTCGCATCAATCTGTTTAAATAAGATGCTTAAAGCACCCAAGCTAGAAGATTTCTTTTTAAAGTCCCTGCTGCCGATCAAAGCCATAAAAAAAGAGATAGATTCTTTATCCGCTGTAAAGCTAAAAACTCCATCTATCTCTCGCCTATTCAACCTATAAGCCCTCTTAAACCAAGCCAATTTAAGCTGATGCTGAACATAATTACGTCAGTTTTATCAGTGTTTAAGCGTACCCATAAAACTCACTGCAGAAAACAGCCAGATAAACAATACGAAGCTGCGCCCCTGATTAAAATGATTCAGGTCAGTACCATGCAGAATGTTATGGCGGGTCATGCTTACGGTCGAACTACTGTCCATCTTATAAGCTGCAAGCTCGGAAAAATAACCATTCAATTCAACCGCGATTTTCGCTTTGTGCCACAAGCTTTTAATTTCATTGCCCTTTAAGCCTGGGACAATTTTATAAACATCAACAAACTTGGTTGCATTTTGTTTTAAAAAACCCGCCTCAATCAGCACATCGGTCAAGATGCCTTCGAGCTGTGCGTAAACATTTGGAATGCAACCACTATAGAAGCCGAGTTTGTACATTTTAAAACTTTCAAGCAACACCAGACGGCGCTTCGCTTTGATATTTTCATCAATCTCTAAAGCGTCAAAAGCTTTGAGCATTTCGGTTTGGAAATGTTCGCTGTTAATAATGTCGAGTAAATTAAATTGTTCTAAATCTTCAAACTGGTGAATAGCAGGCCAAAAGTGCATCAGGTTTAAGGCATCATTGGCAAACTTGGCACCAATCGGTTGATCAAGCTCATCAGCCAGCACTTGAAAATATGATTCCTGCTCGGCTAAGCCCAATAATGTTTTGATGAGAAAAGCATGTTCATCTGCCGAGATCTCTTCAAGATATTGCTCCGCATCTTTTAAAATTTGACTGCCCAATTGTTTTTGACTGGCAGCATTTTGCTTAATACGCGTGACAGGCTGGTCATCATCAAAATAATCTTCGTCAATCATGGTCTTTACTCTTGGCACATTGCTTTAAGTGCCTATTATCACAGGTATTCAATACAGCACATAGCACTATAAAATAAATACTATGACGTTGATTGAATCCCAATCGAGATTCAGTCAACGTCAGACCCACTCAATAAAAGTGTGCCTGATTTAGACATTACCCAATATGCAGATAGACCATGTTTTGAGGTTCTCGGAACGATCCTCAATTTTTCGGCCTTTCCAGTCCCTTCAATCATGCCCTGACTGAAGTATCCTGAAAGTTGAAACCATTATTGATGATTTTTATTTTGGTCAGACTTGTTTTGCTCAGATTGATCGGTTTTATCTTGATCCTGCTTTTTCGGCTCACCTGACTGAGATTGATCTTCTCCTTTCATTTTACTCATTGTGTCTGTCGCCATTTGTCTCAGTTCACCCAGTTTGACAGAGGCTTCATTGACCCACTCCATAATCTTCTGTTTGGTGTCTTCAAACTTATGCAGGGCCTCATCTTTGAAATGTGCCATACGGTCCTGCTGATCTGACTGATTTGCCGATTCATCTTCCGAGGTATGATCCGCTTTCGCCTTTTTCGTGTCACCAGAACCATGTTCGCTATTTTGCTGGCTGTCTGACTTGCCATTTTTTAGTTCATTCAGAATCTTTTCGCCTTTTTTCAGCAGTTCCTCACCAATCGCGATCGCCTTGGCTTTTAAGTCATCCATCTTCATAGTTTCAGTTTTATTATCCGACTTGCCAGACTGAGCTTCTTTAGAATTATCTTCTTGGTCTGCATGTTCGCCATTGAGCTGAGCACCTTGCTTCACTACAGACTTTTCATCAGTATTTTTCTGCTGGGCTTCTAGAACGTCCTGATGTTCCTGCTTGTGCTGTTTATCAATCTCGTTCTGCTTTTGCTCTTTTTCCAATTGATCATTCAGTTGTTGTGCATGTGGTTCTTTATCTTGGTTTTGCTTCGAAGTACTTGTCTGGTTATTCTGAGTCATGAGTACCCTCCTGAGGTGTCATAAAATGATCAGACAATTTTTTTAGCACAAAGCCTGCACCCTCGCGGACGAATTAAGCAAACTGCAACAAAGCCTGTACATGTTGTTGCTATTGATTGCAGAAAGTAGCGTTAACCTAGCTCGATCAATTATTTAATATTCGCTCATCGGATGATATTGAATTTTATCTTTGAATATTCAGGTCGCTTGAATCATCATGATTCAATTAAAGCTTTGCTTTGTATTCCTCCGCGCATCAGGTAAAATCATCCACCTTGCATAAAATACGAATGAGAGAGTCATATCCGTGCGTAATATCCTAGTCACCAACGCCCTTCCATACGCCAATGGCCCCATCCATATGGGTCATTTACTCGGTTATATCCAGGCAGATATCTGGGTTCGTGCCATGCGTGCAATGGGTCATGATGTGACTTATGTATGTGCGGATGATGCTCACGGCACAGCAATTATGCTGCGTGCTGAAGCCAATGGTATTTCGCCAGAAGCACAAATTGCCAATGTACAAAAAGAACATATGCGTGATTTCGATGGCTTTGGTGTGCATTTCGATCACTACGATTCGACCAACAGTGATGCCAACAAAGCACGCTCTCAAGAAATTTATATTAAAAACCGTGAAGCAGGCAATATTGCTGTTCGTCCTGTCACTCAGTTATTTGACCCTGAAAAAGGCATGTTCCTGTCGGATCGTTTCATTAAAGGCACTTGCCCGAAATGTAAAGCGGAAGATCAATACGGCGACTCTTGTGAAGTATGCGGAACAACCTATAACGCAACTGAATTGTTGAATCCAAAATCAACATTAAGTGGTGCTGCACCTGTCGAGAAATCTTCAGATCATTACTTCTTCAAACTGCCTAACTTTGCTGAATACCTGCAAAAATGGACCCGTGATGAAGGCCGTTTACCTGTATCTATCGCAAACAAGTTAGACGAATGGTTTGAAGCAGGTTTAGCGGACTGGGACATCTCTCGTGATGCGCCTTATTTCGGTTTTGAAATTCCAGATGCGCCAAACAAATATTTCTACGTTTGGGTCGATGCACCAATTGGTTATATGTCGAGCTTTGAAAACTACGTTAAAACCAAACGTCCAGAACTCAACTTTGACGATTACTGGAAAAAAGACTCTAAAAATGAAGTCTATCACTTCATTGGTAAAGACATTGTATATTTCCACGCACTGTTCTGGCCGGCAATGCTTGAAGGTGCAAACTACCGTACCCCTACTGGTTTATTCGTAAATGGTTTCTTGACTGTGAATGGTCAGAAGATGTCGAAATCTCGTGGTACCTTTATTAAAGCGGAAACGTATTTAGAGCATCTCAACCCTGAATATTTGCGTTACTACTTCGCCTCTAAACTTTCTGACAAAGTTGAAGATTCTGACTTAAACCTTGATGATTTCGTACAGAAAGTAAATTCAGACTTGGTTGGTAAAGTGGTGAACATTGCCAGCCGCTGTGCAAAATTCATCAACACCAAGTTTGACAATAAATTGTCTGCAACTTGTGCAGAGCCTGAATTGGTTCAAAGCTTTATTGATGCAGGTGCATCGATTGCCGCTCAATACGAAGCGCGTGAATTCTCTGCTGCGATTCGTGAAATCATGGCCTTGGCTGACAAAGCTAACCAGTATATCGATGAGAAAAAACCTTGGGCGCTTGCGAAAATTGAAGGCGAAGAACAGCAAGTACATGACGTATGTTCTGTAGGTATTAACCTGTTCCGTCAATTGGCAGTTTATCTTGCGCCTGTACTTCCAACATTGGCTCAACAAGTTCAAGACTTCTTACAATTGGCTTCTTTCGATTTCGCTTCTCGTGAAACGATTCTTGTGGGTCATGAAATTGCATTGTTCCAACCGTTGATGCAACGTGTTGATCCTAAAGCCGTAGCGGCAATGGTTGATGCATCTAAAGATTCTTTAGCTGCACCTGCTGAAGCACCAAAAGCTGAAAAGAAAAAAGAGAAGAAGGTTGAAAAGAAACCAGAAGCTAAAGTTGGTGAAGCTGAAATCATCAATATCGATGACTTTATGAAAGTTGACCTACGCGTGGCGGAAGTTTTAGAAGCTGCGACGGTTGAAGGTTCTGACAAGCTGCTTCAATTGACTTTAAATGTGGGTGAAGCTGAGCCACGTAACGTATTTAGCGGTATTCGTGAGTTCTACCAACCTGAAGACTTAAAAGGCAAATTGGTGGTAATGGTGGCGAACCTTGCACCACGTAAGATGCGTTTTGGTATTTCAAACGGTATGGTGTTAGCTGCGGGTAATGGCGACGGTGTTTGGGTGATTTCACCTGAATCTGGTGCTAAACCGGGTGATAAAGTGTCTTAAGATTTAGGTCTTAGATAAGAAAAGCCTCTACGATGTAGGGGCTTTTTACAAAGTAATATTCAGTTAATTCTATTTGCTAAAACTACTTTTAAAAATTCTTGGTCATGTCTAGCTCGCTCATAGGTTCTATCATAAAAATTATTAAATTCCAGTAGATTATCTCTTAATACCATCGTTTTTTCTTGTAAATCAGTGAAGTCCCAAAATAAGCATGGACTATTTTCCTGCTGCATAGCCTGTAACATTATTTTTGAATATTCTGAGTAATCATGCAGAAAAAGTTCTTTTACAATAATTATAGATCTTAATTTTTTTTGCTGAATTTCAGGGAATTTATAAATATGCTCTGCTATCTTAAATTCTAAATCTTTAATTTGATTTATGTATCTCGCTGCCCCTTTATATTGTTCTACAGCTTTTTTAAAATGTTTTAAAGTCTTGCTTTTCTTTCGTTTCAATGAAGATGACAATATTTCCTCGGTATTAGGTGTATCTTTTGCCTGAATCAAAAATAATTCATTTTCTGTAACTACAATAATATCAGCTATCTCTTTTCCATCTTCAATTTTTAAGGGATTTATAAAAATTTGATCAGGTTTAAAAATTCGTGAAAGCATTTTAGCAATTTCTAACTCTTGAAATTTTCCGGGATTTTCGTCTCTAATTAATTGTGTATAGTAAATACTATGATTATCTATACCGTCATAATTAACTCCTCTTAAATCGGTTATTAAAAAATCATCTGGGAAAAGTGGTTCTAATAAAGTTATTAATATTTTTGATTCGTAATTTATTTTATCTACAATCTCCCAATCACAATATGCTTTCATAAATTCATATTGATTTACACTTTCTACATTCACACACTTCATAGATCTTAATTGTTCGATAAAAAGCCCTATATTTTCCAACATGGCTTCGTAATACATTAATTCGTAATTATTTTCGTTAAAGAAGCTTATTTGAATTTTTTCAGCTCTAAAAAACTCTTGATAGACATTTAAATCCTGATCAAATAATGGATTTTTAAGAATCAAAGGCTCATCTTCATCATCATGAAATATGGCTAGAAGTACAGGTATTACTTTATCATTAAGATTGATTTTATCTAATAATATCTCTAGTTTTTTATTTTTCTTTACAGTTAAGATGCACTCTTTAGGTATCTTAAATACCAAATATTTTTGTTCTCCCATTACAAAAGGCAACATGCCCCCATGAAAATCTTCTAACACTTCTAAAATTTCAGGATTATTAATTGAAAGCACAATTTTCTCTTTAGTTTATTTGTAGTAATTAAATTTAGCTAAATTAACTGAGGATTTCAAAAATTTTCCAATCATGAATTACGACACGGATGTCGCCCGTTCGTTAAGGGCACACGGACGTGCCCTCTAACGAACAAAGGGGGTTTGTTACGTTTGCCCCGACAAAAGTAAGGCAAATAAGAAATAGTGATAATTACCCTCATCCCAACCTTCTCCCTGTGGGAGAAGGAGCTTTCAACTAATTTTAAACTTCGGCAATAAATATGATAAAAAGAAGTAATTCTGTAAAAGCTATAAGAACCCTATGAAAACTTTAAAACCTCTATTCTTAGCACTCGCACTAAGCAGTACAGCTATCACCGCACAAGCTGCTGAACCAACCACCACCCAAGCCCCACAACAAGTAGCAGGCTACTACCATCACCAAATCGGTAATACCCAAATCACCGCCCTACTCGATGGAACAAACTACCTCAATCCATCCATGTTTAAAGGCTTAAGCGACACCGAAAAAACCGAGATTCTCAAAAAATACTATGCTGACCAAGCCAAAGGCATCCAAACCTCAGTCAATGCCTTCCTGATTAATACAGGTAATCAATTACTGATGGTAGACAGCGGTGCAGCAAGCTGCTTTGGCGCACATTTAGGTTCAATCTATAACAACCTGAAAGCATCAGGTTACAAGCCTGAACAAGTGAACGAAATTTTCCTCACCCACTTACACCCTGACCACGTGTGCGGCATTTCTAACAAGGGCGTGGCAAATTATCCAAATGCCACCTTGCACATTGCCAAAACCGAATATAACTACTGGCTGAATCCCAACACCGTGAAGAAACTGCCAAAAGACAAACAAGCAGGTTTCTTGGGTACGGTTGAGAAAATTAAAGCTGCTTTAGCTCCGTATGAGAAAGCCAAAAAAGTGAAAGTATTCTCTGACAAATCCTTGGCTTTTGGCGATATCGAATTTAAGCCATCTTTTGGTCATACCCCGGGACATTACAGCTTTAAATTGAAGTCAGATGGTCAGGAAGTCGTATTTATTGGTGACATTGTACATTCGCATACACTTCAGTTTGACCGTCCTGAAACTGCGATTGAATTTGATACTGATCCCAAAGCAGCGGTACAGACACGTTTAAAACACTTTGCTGAATATGCCAAAGATGGACAGCTGATTGCAGCACCACACCTACCATTTCCGGGTCTTGGACATATTTATTCTAAAGACAGTAAGAGTTATCAGTGGATTCCGATACATTTTAAGGATTGATAAAAGATGAATAAAAATAATCCCCTCACTTGAGGGGATTTTTGATTTCATCTGCGTTTCAATTGTCCGCTGAACTTAAAATTGAATTTGATATTTCATCGGCAACATAACGTTTACGTCCGGTCTGTTTGGCTTTAAACAGGTTTTTATCAACCATATTTAAAAAGTGTATTTTGTCCTCTTTTTCTGTCGGACGAATACATTTCACCCCCAGACTCACACTTACATTCTCTGAAATGGGAGATGCCCGATGGGGTAATTTTGCCTGCTCAATTATGCGAACTATATTGTCTGCAATTTGAATAGCTCCCTCTAAATTCGTTTCTGGCAACACGATCGCAAATTCCTCTCCCCCATAACGCGCCACCAGGTCACGTGGACGTACACAGCAACTTTCCAGCATCTGTGCAATCTGCTTGATACAGGCATCGCCGATAATATGCCCATTAAAATCATTGTATTGTTTAAAGAAATCGATATCGATCAAAATGACTGACAGGGGCTTTTGTTCACGTATTGCATTGTTCCATTCACGTGAATAGAAATCGTCAAATAAGCGTCGGTTGGCAATTTCAGTTAAACCGTCTTTATAGGAAAACTCTTCCAGCTTGCGGTGCAATGCTTTTAATTCCTCTTCCTTTTTCTTACGTTCAGAAATATCAAACATAAAGCCGACTAAACGTTCAACTTCACCATTTTCCTTACGCACCACATGGACCACATCACGAATCCAGCAATATCCACCGCTTGCCTTTAATGCACGATAATCCGCTTCATGATCTATACCCGCAATTGATTGCGACACACAATAATTCAACACATGATCACGATCATCCCGGTGCATACGATCGGCCCAGTCCTGCACCGACTTCCAGGAATCCTGTTCCCAGCCCAGTAATTTTTCAATTTGTGGACCAATATAACTGAACTGTTTCGTGGCCCAGTCAATGCTCCATGGAATGGCTAAGGTTGACTCTAATAATGTCTTGTAAAACATGTCATTCGACAATTGCTGCTCATCAAACGGATTTTTCGGCATAGGACTACTCTAATTTGAATGTGCAAAAAATGTCTTTGCATGTTCTGGTTTTACCATACAGGACATTTCAATACGCTCTTGATGATTAACCTGCTTGCAGCAGGTTCCCCAATAAAAACTGCTTTTTCACAACTGAACATTTTTACGTTTCAAGATGATTATTTATTCTACAATTTCTCTCAAAGAAGAAACATATATTTCTAGGTATTTGATTTATTTTCGAAGTAATCCCTATGTTCTGCAATTTGAACAACGCCCCTCTATTTTTCTAAAATTTTCAAAACAACACTCAGGACCACATGATGAATAATATTGTTTACTTTGAAATCCAGTCTTCCAATCCAGCCAGAGATATCGATTTTTACCAGTCTGTTTTTGGCTGGAAATTTAGTAAAGTTGACGGTCTTCCAATTGAATATTATCAAATTGCAACTGAAAACATGTCGGGTGGATTATTAAAACGCCCTGCAAAAGTCCCTCCAACCCATTGTGGTACCAATGCTTATACCTGTTCTGTGCTGGTTGAAAATTTTGATGAAACAGCCAAAAAGATTCTTGCCGCCGGTGGTCAAATTGCCATGCCTAAATTTGCCATTCCAGGACGTTGCTGGCAGGGATATTTTCTCGACCTTGATCACAATACTTTTGGCCTGGTAGAAGCAGATGAAAATGCCCAATAAAAAAGTTTTAGAATTAAATGAATTAACATAAATTAGGCAGCCACACCCATGATGAAATGCAGAATAGACTGCATTATTTATGGTAATTTATAAGCTCATTTTATCCATTGTGATTTGGGGCATTCGTGGCTGTTCATTTTTTGCATACATCAGATTGGCACTTGGGACAATTCTTTTATAACCATTCACGCCAGTATGAACATGAACAGTTTTTAAGCTGGCTACTTGAACAAATTCAACAAAAACAGCCCAATGCGCTGCTGATTGCTGGCGATATTTTTGATGTCATCAACCCTGCATCTAGCGCACAAAAACAGCTTTATCAATTCCTAGCCGATGCACATGAACTTGCCCCTCATATGCAAACGCTGATGATTGCCGGTAATCATGATTCAGGATATCGCATTGAACAGGTCGAACCTTTACTTGAGAAATATAATGCTAAAACGGTTGGAGTGATTCATAAAAATGCCGAAGGCCAGATTGATTTAGACCGTTTACTGCTGCCTATTTACGATCAGCAAAAACAAATTGTGGCCTGGTGTCTGGCACTGCCATTTTTACGTCCAGCAGAAATTACCGGTGTGAATGAACACACCAGTAATAGCCAAAATGCGATTGCCTATTTGCACCAGCAACTGATTGCCGAAGCCAAAAAACGTAAAACGGATAATCAGGCGCTTATTCTGATGTCACATGCCCATATGCAAGGCGGTGAAACTTCCGATTCGGAACGCCCGATTATTATTGGCAATGAAGAAGCCTTATCGACGGCATTATTTGATGATGTGATTGATTACGTGGCACTTGGGCATTTGCATAAACCACAAAAAGTTCAGCATCCGCACATTCGTTATAGTGGCTCCCCTATCCCTTTATCTTTTAGTGAGATTCACTATAAACATCAGGTTGTGGATGTGCAGATTGATCCTCTCAAGCAAGATGAATCACGCTTTCAGTTTGAAGCTATTGCCATACCACGCTGTATTCAGTTGCATAAAATTCGTGGCGAGCTGAATGAAGTGATGGAAAAACTAAAAACCTTGCCCGAGGGTGAAATTGAACAGATCGATCAGCGTGAATATGTTGATATCGAATATCACACCCTGACACCGCCCTTGCCCAATTTAAGACAACAATTTGAAGAAGCGCTGCCTAAAAATCGCTATCGACTGGTACGAATTTCACGGCAATATTTATCTGTGGAAAATGACAGTTCAACAATTGCAAAAATTTGCCTGGAACCGCCAACACCGGAAAAACTGTTTCAGCAAATCTGGGAAAAACAGGGCTATAGCAATGATGAAAATGTATTAAAAGATTTTATCAGTCTGATGCACGAAGCAGAAAAATCACTTGAAGAACAACAAATACGTTAAGAACTGTCCATGAAAATTCTATCCATTCGTATAAAAAATTTAGCTTCGCTTTCGGGTGAGCATTTTATTGATTTTGAAACTGAACCTTTGGCCAGTGCGGGTTTGATTGCCATCATCGGCAAAACCGGTGCCGGAAAATCGACCATTTTGGATGCCATGTGTCTGGCACTGTTCAACAAGATTCCACGTTTAAAAGACAGTGATGGCAAACTACAGGATGTCGATGGTTCAGAGTTACTGACCAACTCACCTTTGACTGTTTTGCGCCGGGGCACCGCGCATGGCTTTGCCGAAGTTTGCTTTGTTGCACAGGATCAGAAACGCTATCTTGCGCGCTGGGAACTCAAACGTTCACGTGAAAAAGCCGATGGAAAACTGCAAAGTGTTCAGCGCTATTTAACCTGCCTGACCGATGGTGTGGTCATTGCCGATAAAGCCAAAGCCGTCGATGCCAGTATCCATAAAATCAGCCAGCTCAGTTTTGAGCAATTTACCCGCGCAGTGTTATTGGCACAATCGGAAGTTACGGCATTTTTAAAAGCCCGCGATAATGAACGCGGTGAACTGCTGGAATATCTGACCAATTCCAACATCTTTGGCAAAATTGGCCAACTGGCTTATGAAAAAACCAAGCTGATTGCCAATCAGCGCAAAGAGCTCGAAAACGTTTTAGGTCATATTGAGTTGCTGTCTGAAGAGGATTTCACTGCCTACTCCTCAAAACTTCAACAACTGAACCAAGATCATCAAAAACTGGATATTGAAAAGCAAAATCTACAAAAGCAGCAACAATGGTTTGAACAAAAATATAAACTTCAAGCTGATGTACAAACACGTCAGCAATATTTGGAGGCTCAGCAACGATATCTAGATGCACTTGCTCCGCAAAAAGCACAACTGCAACAACTTGAATGCTTTTCTTCTATTCGGCCTAGCGTCATTCTGCAGAAAAATTTAAATGCTGACATCGCAATACTTCAACCTAAATTAGAACGCATTCAGAAGCAATTCACGGTAATTGAACAACAATTCAATACTGAAAAATTGACCTTTGAAAAAATAGATAATGCACAAAAACAGCAACATCAATTTGAAATTCAGCACCAGCAAAACATTGAGATGGTTCGTGCTCGCATTGCCGATCGACGTGTTTTGGGTGATCAGTTGCTTAAAATTAAAGATGAACTAAAGACTTTACGGGAGCAGCACTCTCCTCTTGTAAATGCTGAACAGCAAGTCAAAAATGAGCTTCAACAATTACAACATGACATTACACAACACACTGCACTTTTGGCTGAATCTGCACATTTCAATCCTTTGGATGATGGGCTTTCGGCACATTTGAGCCAGTTACAACGCTTTATTCAAAGCTATACTCAATTTGAAAAAAACCATGGCAATGTGAGTCAAGCGCATCAAAATGTAATGCAACAACAGCAACAGCTTGAACAACTGACACAGCAATATGGGCAAGATGATGAACTGAATCAAAAAATTGCTGCTATACGCACTGAGCGTGAATATCATTTACAACAGCTGAATCTACTTGATGTCACACACACGCATTGGCAAAACTTCCAAAATATTAGTGCTGAAAACTGCAAGCTAGTTTCGGCACAAAATAAGCTGCAACAACAAATTGACCAAAGTCATGTACAACTTCAATCTACTGAAAAAGCCTATCAAAATCAAAAAATTGCACGTGAACAATTACAACAGATGTTGCAAAAGCAACGTTTACTACATACTGAAAATATTGAACATTTAAGAGCGAGCCTGGTCGACGGCGAAGCATGTTTAGTTTGTGGTAGTACACATCATCCGTATATACAAAATCAGGATGCACTTTCAAACGAATTGTTCAAACTGCAAGAGCAACAAGAACAGCAAGAACTTGAAAAAGAACAAATAGCTTTCGAAGCATGGCAACATTTGCAAAAAATGAATGCCCAACAAACAGCATCATGGGAAGCAAATGCTCGCCAACTAGCAACACTGTCATCACAGCTGCAACCTGCTCAAACTCAGCTTGAACAACAACTCAATACGCTGGATATCCCCTTTGATTTCTCGCAAGATCATCTGGTATTAGATCAAGCCCTAGCTACAAAGGTTATTGAATTTCAACATACGCAAAAACAACTTGAAGGTGCACTCAGTACGCATGAGCAAGTACAAAAACAGCGTCATACACTTCTTCAAATGATTCAACAAACCAGCCAGCAACTTTCTGTCCTAAAACAAGCTGAAGAAAATATTCAAGATGTTGTAGGTTTATTGAATGACACCCAAGGTCAAGCATGGAGTTACAATACGCTGAGTACGGCTGAACAAGTTCAAGTCATGTTACTCCAGCGTCAAAACACCTTAAAACAACTGAACGATTTAAATGCTCAGCTTAATCAAAAATTGCAACAGCGCGATCAAGCTGTTCAAAATCTAAAATTTAGTCAGGAAAAAATTAAGACGACAGAAACTCGCATAGAAAACCTTACACAAGAAGGCAAACAAAATAGTGATTTAGCCATTCAAGCCATTTTTGACATGACACAAAGCAATGTTGAAAAACCACATGAATGGTTAGCGCAGTTCGATCAAAATAGACAACAATTGCACATTCAATTTAATCAAGCTCGTCAGCAGTTTGACCAAGTACGTCAAGCTTTTGAAACTGCTCAAAGCACGCTAAAAGAATGTCAAACTCAGCAAATTCAATTTCAAACCCAAAAGCAAAATGTTGAACACAATATTCAACAGTGGTTAAGTCAGCATACAGATTTCAATGCGCTGTTATTGCAACAACTAAGCGAAATTTCACATGAACAAGAACAACAACTTAAACAACGTGTGGTCGACGTTGAACGAGCGCACTCAGATGCTCTGGCAAGTATTAAAGCCATTCAGGAACAGCTTCTACAACATGTGGAACATCAACCTGAAATTGATGCTGAAACACTATCTTCACAACTGACGACCGTTGCTGAACAGCTCAAACAATTGATCGAACAGCGGGATCAAGTGAAACTCAAAATTGAAATGCATCAACGTAATCTTGAAAAGCAAAAGCAATTTGCAGATCAAATTCAAGCCATTCAAAGTGAAGAACACCGTTGGAGTAAAATTTCAGGACTGATGGGAGATGCAAACGGCAAGAAATTCCGCGATTATGCCCAGCAATATAATCTGGATATCTTGATTGAACATGCCAACCAGCAACTGGCCATGCTCTCGCAGCGCTATACCTTAAAACGTCTGGACAACTCCTTGAGTCTGGCGATTATTGACCATGACATGGACGGTGAGACTCGTTCAGTCGCTTCGCTTTCAGGTGGAGAATCCTTCCTGACTGCACTGGCCTTATCCCTGGCGATTGCCAATATGGCTTCAGGTTCGATGAAAATTGAATCTTTGTTTATTGATGAAGGCTTTGGCACGCTGGATGCCTCATCTTTATATATGGTGATGAATGCACTGGATCAATTACAGAATCAGGGTCGTAAAGTGGTGTTGATCTCGCATATTCAGGAAATGCACGAACGCATTCCAGTGCAGATTCAGGTTAAACCTTTAGGTGCCGGAGCAAGCACCATCGAGATTGTGGGATAAATTTAAAAGCTCATCCAAGAAAGTATAAAAAAACCTGGAGGATGCTCCAGGCTTTTATCAACAAGATATCTATGCCATCGGTCGTAAGGTCAAAATCTGTTCACTGCGCCCGAATGGGCCATGTATATCATGCAGTACTGAACTGGTCAGGCCGATGCCATCTTCGCCATACTGCTGTACGGTTTCCAAGCCCAGCCACTGACCTTGCGGTAAACGATGCAGATGGATCTGTAAATCCAGATTCGGAAAGCCCCAGCTAAAGGGTACCTCTTGACGTGGTACAACGCCATTGGCGGTATCGACCATCCCCATTAAGCGGACAAAATCACTGGTAGGCTCAGCTTCTACCATGTCATGTTGCGTTCGCAGCCAGACCACGCCTTTCCCGGCACGGCGCTCATGACTGCGTGCTTCGATCGATTCAATATATCCACCCGGCCACTGACGGATTCCTTCCCAAACAGGCGCATGTTCAGGACTTTCACCATGGACATCTTCCAGACCTTTCATTAACTGGCTGTTTTGCGTCATCATGCGCCAGCTACGTGCAACGATACAGGTTTTTCCCTGAGCCTTCATTTCTGACTCAATCAGTTCAATGGTTTTTCCCGGACGAATAATTCGCGTGCTAATACTAAACTCACCTGCAGGAATCAGACCTAAAATATCCAGACTGATCCGGCCAATCCGCATATCCTGTCGTGGCATAAAACGGTCTAATTCCGCACAGATAATACCTGTTGCCGGTGCCATGTGCTGTTCATGTTCATTCCATGCACCTTGAGCCAGTAGAGTTGAGCAGTATTGAGCCGTAACTTCTCCCGTTGCATCCGTATTTCGTCCGATCAATTGATAATATGCCGCCATAAACTTCCCTGCTTCCTTGGTTGAATAAATGATTTCTTATCTAAGGTAGTGAGTTAGATTATTTTTTGTACCCAACTTTAGTGGAAGATTCAATTTTTAAAGCAAAAACTGAACCCTAAGGTTCAGTTTTCAAATGTTCAATATGGCCCGATACAGATACTTTATTTTGAATAATCCCGTGCACCAAACAACGCCGTTCCTACCCGTACCATAGTTGAACCTGCGGCAATAGCCTCGGCCATATCTCCAGACATGCCCATACTTAAGGTATCCCAGTCTTCAGGATGTGCATGTTCAGTTTTGACAGCTTCAAACAGGGCTTTGGCATCGTTAAACGCCTGTGGATTATTCGGGGCAGGAATCACCATCAGCCCACGTAGTTTTAGATGCGGTAGCAGGCTGATGTTTTTGACCAGATCAGCAACCTCATTCGGCTGACATCCATCTTTAGTATCTTGCGCATCAATATTCACCTGCAAACAAATATTAAGTGGTGCTTGAGTAGCCTCACGCTGATTAGATAAGCGTTCAGCAATAATCAAACGGTCTACGCCATGTACCCAGGCAAACTTTTCTGCCAGATGCTTGGTCTTGTTGCGCTGTACATGACCAATGAAATGCCACTCAATTTCTAAATCATTTAAAGATTCAATTTTATCTAAAGCTTCTTGTAGATAATTTTCCCCAAAAGCCCGTTGTCCCGTTTGGTACATCTCACGTAAAGATTCACTTGGATGTGTCTTTGAAACAGCCAGCAACTGTACGCTTTCCACATTGCGCCGGGCTTGTTTACAGGCATCTTCCATTTGCTGTATAACTTGATTTCGTGACTGTTGAAGACTATTCATTGACGAGGTTCTCATTTCATTCATCTTTTTTTGCCTTCCCTTTAAACTAACTGTTGGTTAAGCTCGGGGAAAGCCTTATTATTCTATCAAAATAAATAACATTTAAATGAACTCGGGGAAATTATGGATATCACTGAACTTTTAGCAT
Source organism: Acinetobacter sp. BSP-28 (assembly GCF_044130285.1). Taxonomy (NCBI): domain Bacteria; kingdom Pseudomonadati; phylum Pseudomonadota; class Gammaproteobacteria; order Moraxellales; family Moraxellaceae; genus Acinetobacter; species Acinetobacter sp. BSP-28. The sequence goes on along the minus strand of NZ_JBIQOB010000004.1, from coordinate 28,148 downwards.
TTTCAGCTAAAAACGGGGCATCAGATTTACACTTATCTGCGGGGATGCCACCACTGATCCGTGTCGATGGTGAAGTTCGCCGTATTAACCTGCCTGCTTTGGAACATAAAGAAGTACACAAACTTGTGTATGACATTATGAATGATAAACAACGTCGTGATTTTGAAGAAAAGTTAGAGACCGACTTTTCATTTGAAGTTCCAGGGGTAGCCCGTTTCCGTGTCAACGCATTTAACCAGAACCGCGGTGCAGGTGCGGTATTCCGTACCATTCCTTCAAAAGTACTCACTATTGAAGATTTGGGCATGGGTCAAATCTTCAAAGATATTTGTAATTTCCCGCGCGGGATCGTGTTGGTGACCGGACCTACAGGTTCAGGTAAATCAACTACACTTGCAGCTATGATCGACTATATTAACGATCAGCGTTATGACCACATTTTAACAGTCGAAGACCCGATTGAATTTGTACACGAATCCAAAAAATGTCTGGTCAACCAGCGTGAAGTGCATCGTGATACCCATGGATTTAATGAAGCACTACGCTCTGCCCTGCGTGAAGACCCGGATATTATCCTGGTGGGTGAGATGCGTGACCTTGAAACCATCCGTTTGGCATTGACTGCCGCTGAAACCGGTCACTTGGTGTTCGGTACACTACATACCACCTCTGCGGCAAAAACCATTGACCGTGTGATTGACGTATTCCCTGCTGAAGAAAAAGACATGGTACGTGCCATGTTGTCTGAATCCTTGCAAGCTGTTATTTCACAAACCCTGCTCAAGAAAAATGGCGGTGGACGTGTCGCTGCACACGAAATCATGATTGGTATTCCAGCCATCCGTAACCTGATCCGTGAAAATAAAGTAGCGCAAATGTATTCTGCGATTCAAACCGGTGCCAACTACGGTATGACTACGCTCGATCAAAGTTTAAAAACCTTGGTCGCAAAAGGTGTGATCAGTCCGCAAACTGCGCGCACCATGGCGAAACAACCAGAATCATTCTTATAAGTTTAAAACGGATTGGGGTTCTTATTATGGATTTTAATGACTTACTCAATTTGATGATTCAACAAAAGGCATCTGACTTGTTTATTACGGCTGATGTTGAACCATCCATGAAAATTAATGGCCAGATTTTGCCCATCGCAAAAACCAAGCTGACCGGCGAAGTTGTGGGACAGCTTTTAAACTCGATTATGAGTGATAAGCAGCGTAAAGAATTTGCCGAAACACGCGAATGTAACTTTGCCATTAACAACCGCGACAAAACGGCACGTTTCCGTGTTAGCGCATTTCAACAGCGCGATCAGCCGGGTATGGTACTACGTCGTATTGAAACCGTAATTCCAACCATGGATGATCTCAAGTTACCGTCAATTTTAAAAGAATTGGCGATGACCAAACGTGGCATCATCATTTTTGTCGGTGCAACCGGTACCGGTAAATCAACCTCTTTAGCATCAATCATTGGATACCGTAACCAAAATTCAAAAGGTCATATCATTACCATTGAAGACCCGATTGAATTTATTCATGAACATGCAGGCTGTATCATTACCCAGCGTGAAGTCGGGATTGATACGGATACCTTTGAAGTCGCGTTAAAAAATACCTTGCGTCAGGCACCCGATGTGATTCTGATTGGTGAGATTCGTTCCCGCGAAACCATGGATTATGCCATTGCCTTTGCCGAAACCGGTCACCTGGTTTTTGCTACCCTACATGCCAACAACGCCAACCAGGCGATTGACCGTATTATTCACTTCTTTGAAGCTGACCGTCATAGCCAACTGTTTATGGACTTGTCACTCAATTTAAGAGCTATTGTGGCACAGCAGCTGATTCCAACCGTAGATGGTAACTCACGTCGTGCTGCAATTGAGATCCTGATCAATTCGCCTTTAATTTCAGACCTGATCCGTAAAGGTGATGTACATGAAATTAAAGACTTGATGAAACGTTCACGTGAACTGGGTATGCAGACCTTTGACCAAGCCTTGTTTGACTTGTACAAGGCCAAACAGATTAGCTATAAAGATGCATTGAAACATGCCGACTCACCAAATGACCTGCGCTTGCAAATCAAGTTGTCAGAAGAAGGTGGTGATCGTTTAATGCGAGCAAGTTCAAATATTACTTTTGATGGTCAGGCTTAACCTTTAGACTAAAATGCGAAAAAACAGGCTTCAAATGAAGCCTGTTTTTTTAACCTGATTCCAAGTCAGTGTTATTTTTTACGTAATGCGTCCTGGCATTCAGTTGCATCACAATAACCATAAAGGTTTAAAGAGTGACCGGTTAAAGTGAAGCCAAACTTTTCAGCCACTTCATGTTGCTCATGCTCAATCACGTCATTGGTGAATTCGACCACTTTATTACAGTTTTGGCAGACAATATGATCGTGGTGATCTTCTTGCATAATTTCGAAAACTGAATGATTATTTTCAAAATGATGACGTTGAATAATACCCGCAGCTTCAAACTGTGTTAACACGCGGTACACAGTTGCTAAACCGACATCTTCACCCTGTTCAAGTAGAGTCTTATAAATGTCTTCTGCGCTTAAATGATGTTGTCTTGAATTTTCTAATAATTCCAATATTTTTATTCGTGGAAGCGTAACTTTAAGTCCAGCTTTGCGTAAATCTTGATTTGAAATAGGCATGTAAAAGGGTCTCTCAACAAATTTAAAGTTGGAATATGCAACAAAGTTAAGATGCAGTATGATCTATCCGTGGATCAAATGCATCATAATTAATTTGGGATAGTGTAGCAAAATGCAAAAAATCATGTTGACGTTATTCGTCACTTCACTGCTCGCAGGCTGTTCGACCTTGGGCGTTTATAAAGTTGATATTCCTCAAGGGACACCATTAACTCAAGCACAAGCATCAAAAATTCAAGTCGGTATGAGTCACCAACAAGTTCGCTTTTTGCTGGGTAGTCCTACAGTAACCGATCCAATGAATCCTTTACGTTGGGACTACATTTACAACTATATCCCGGGAACTTATGCTAAAAAAGCGAAAATTCCAGCAGCACACGGTCAACATTTAAAAATTTACTTCGATCAAACTGGTACTGTTATCAAGATTGAAGGCCTAGAAACTATTCCAGAATCTCAACCTGGCTTACCAGGCTCAAAAGAAGCGATTTTAACTGCGCCACCACTATAGACGCTTTAAAATAAAAATAAACCCCTCATTGAGGGGTTTTTCTTATCACTTCAATTGTTTAAAGCGATTTCCACGACAATAACGCCCGACAGGGTTTGCTGCTGCACGGTTGCGTCGAATATCCTTCGGATTGATGGTTAGGGGTCGATAAATCTCGACACGGTCACCGGCTTGCAAAATGTGATGCGGATCTTTCAGACGTACGCCAAAAACTCCCAAAGCAAGCGGCTCGGCCAAGTCAATCTGTGCCCGAATACCGCTTTGTTCAACCGCCTCCAAAGCCGTCATTCCTTGCTGAAAAGGCACCGCAATATGAAACTGTTGATCGGGTGCCGCATGGGCAACCCAAACCTGTTGTATCTCACTCATGAGAACCATTGCCCAATGATTTCGATTATCGCCAAGATAATCGAAATAGGTAACACCACACGAATAGCAATACGCCACAAGTTATAAAATAACTCATTGCTGAAATTCATTGATTTACGCAGATGGCTAATCTTCATGATCCATCCGGCAAAAATGGCATAGATCAGGCAGATGATTAAGCCCCAAAGCATCAGCACCTTATTAAAAACTGGGCTGATGGCTGGAATTGCCCAAACCAATACGGCAGCTAAAATAATCAGCCATTGAATCACGATATTCAACTGACGGTGCAACAACTGTTCACGCGCCATTTGCAATAACAATGCCGCAGCACTCACCACCGCAACAACAAAAGCAAAACTCGGGATTTGTGCATTGGCAGCAAAGAAACCAAAAGCAATCACGGCAAGTAACTGTGCAATCCAGATCGGCAATACGGTTTTGCTTGCAATATCTTGCTGTTTAATCTCAGCTAAACTACTTTGCCAGTACAGGCCCATGCCCAGACCACTCGCCACCAGCGCCAAGACGGTGGCACTACCCCATTCACTAAATTCAACCGGTGTGACATGCCAAGCGGGTAAAGCAGTCCCCATAACATTGGCCAGAATTAAAGATGCAAAAACACCAATCACAGTTAAAATCAGAATAATTTTTCGTGGTGCAAATGAAAGTAAAATTGCGACAATGGCTAAGGCAATAAATAAAAGATTGGCTGCAATTCCATTACCGGCAAAATGCCCCAACAATTGGCCCGCATTAGACAACATGCCGCCTGCCAAGAAAGGAATAAAGACTACGGCCAGCCAGCCAACGATACGCCATTGTTGCGATGCATCTGCATCACGGGTCAAGCTGGACAAAGCATTTAAAGCTGTGGTTTTAGAGCGCTTTGCCAAGGCAATTTCTAAATAGCAGATCGGTAAAGCCAAAATCAGCATGGTACCTAACCATAACAGCCAAAAATCAAGCTGGCGATCAAGCTGAATCCCTACAATCGGTGCTAAAGTGGCAATGATGATAAAAGATAAACAAAATGCCATCAGCGGTGATAGCCATCGTGTCATAGCATTGTCCTGCATGATGCGTTCCTAAAAAAAGTCTTTCGCTATTTTGCCTTTGTCATAGGTGAAAATCAAAAAGAAAAAGCAAACCATTATGCCTAATGGTTTGCCGCGCAAGGTTATTATCTTTTTTAATTGTTGTTATCTCGTTTATCTTTTATGAGAAGAAACGAGCAAACCAGTTTTTACCTTTTTTCTGTTCTTTTTCTTTAATAATGCCCATCATGTTTTCTTTTACAGCACCGACATAATCGGCATCATCGTGCTGAATATGATTAATCAGCCATTTTGCAAGAACTTCATGCAATTCGCCTTCAATCGCCTGTCCCATTTCAAAACGGTCACGGTACGATTCAATCTTTTTAATGAATAAATCATGCACACGTTTATGCGGTACGCGGTATTTATAACCTGCTTCTTCCTGCAAAGACTCTTCAAAAGTAAAATGCGACTGAGTGTAATCGATAATATTTTCAAGAATCTGTTTAATACGCGCACGATCGGTATTTTCAGCGATATCATCAATTTCATTGATGTAATCTAGAATTCGTTTATGTTGATCGTCAATCACATCGATACCAGTATTATATTCTGGAACCCATTTCATTTTCATTACGACCACCTATTAGATATAACGATTAATCACATAAAATCATAATATATTGATTTTCAACAAATAAAAATAAACCAAAATAGTCGGCTTTCAGTTTTTTTTATAAAACAAATATAACCCATTGATATACATTTAATTATATTCAAAGCCCAACTAAAAAGATAAAGTATTTTTTAACCAAAATCATTAAAAAAATATGCTTTATTCAAGAGTTAATATGATTTTATAAACTATATTTTTTAAAAGTTATTTTTAACTATATTAAATAAATATAGTACGATTATATAAAAATACCCAAAAGCCCAAAAGATTAAAATCTGGCGATAAAATTTTAAAATATTTCAATTCATCATAAATAATAAAGCCAGATATCTATCTAATATCTGGCACTAAAGCTTCATCTGAAGTACTGTGCAATCAATATTGATCAGCCTTGGTGATTCTTTTTAAAGTCGGATTCAGTCTCTCACGTTCTAAACGCTCAACATGGGTTAGTTGATGTCGAACAGGTCTGCCATCCTGAAATAAAATCATCTCTCCTGGCACAAAAGCCGTCCAGGTTTCATTTTGGGTTAAAGGTTCTGTGGTAATGACTGCTACGCGATCATCTGGTGTTGTCACCTGACTAAAATCAACCTCGACATCCAGATCAATCAATTGTGCCGGTTTGAAAGGGTATTCGCGTACCAGCCAATGCAATTTGGTAATGGCATAAGTAAATAATGCCTGACCGTTCGACAGACAGAAATTAAAGGTGCCATGTTCGGCTATTTTTGGAGAAATTTCTGCCAGCAAATCGAAAACCTGATCAAGCTTGGGTTCATGATAACCAAATTTCAGCACCAGTTGATCCAGCAAATAACAGAATGCGCGCTCACTATCGGTATTGCCTACCGGAGTAAAGCGTCCAGACAATGTCGGATTAAAATCATGTAAATCACCATTATGGGCAAAAATCCACTGCCGCCCCCAAAGTTCACGGCTAAAAGGGTGTGAATTTTCCAGATTTATTTTACCCTGCGTAGCTTTACGGATATGGGCAATCACATTGCGTGATTTAATTGGATAGTTGCGGATCAGCTCAGCAATTGGAGATTCAACTGCCGATTGATTATCGACAAAAAGTCGGCAGGCTTTATCTTCAAAAAAAGCGATACCAAACCCATCACAATGATCTGATGTAATGCCAGCACGCTGAGAAAAACCACGAAATGAGAAAGTCACATCCGTTGGCGTCGCACAATTCATTCCGAGTAACTGGCACATAAGTCTTCATCATCTGTTTAATTCACCACCATGCTATTTTGCATGACTCCTTGGCCATTTCAAACAGTAAAATCAGCGTTTCTTATCCATTTTCAAGACTTAGTTCTGATTTTTTCTGCAGAATAAAGTTTTTTATCAGCTGACTCGCTTCCAGATACACAAAATAATCCAGGCAATTAAAAGCTTCATCATAAAAAGCCTGAGTGGACAACTGCGCCTGCATATTGAGATAAACATCAAACAGTTTCGGAATGCGTTCATCCTGCTGAAAGCTGTACTGCGGATATGGTGGTTCAAAGGTCTGCTGTGACTGAATATTACAAATGGATTGTTTAGCTAAAGACTTGATGTACTGATGAGTATAATAGGCTCGAGCCTCATTACCCTGCATGCGAATGCTGACACAACCTATTAAATATTTGGCCCGCATCTCCCCCACGATTTTGGGTAGCAGATTCGTCCACAGTACCGAAAGGGCTTTTCCAGAACGGTAACGCGAGTGCACGCAGGTACGCCCGATTTCGACGATATTATCCAAGTGGCTGAACGCTTCAATAATTTTAAATTCCTGCTGGCTATAGCTCTGTTTCAATTCATGGCCTTGAAACAGTTTTAAGCGCGTATAAGCCACAATTTCATTGCTCCATTTATCCCGCAACACCGCATGTTCACAACCAAAATCATATATGTCCTGATCCAGGCCGGACTCAAACTGAATGCCAAACTGCTGTGAAAACTGCACTGCCCGGAAACGCTGAGCTTCCTTTAAGGTTTTTAAATCTTCAATCCATTCAAACTTATACGGCGAGCTTGCAACTAACTCTTTTTGAAAGGGAAATACAGAATTTTTATCATACTTATTTAACTGATCAAACATCTTATAAGACCTTGGTTTTGTTATTGTTCTACACTAGGCAATCAAGATGACATTTTTATGATCAAATAACAACAAATCCAAAACAAAAAGCCTCATTAAAATGAGGCTTATTTATATTAGCTTACAATTTATCGCAACCGGTCGTTCCGATTAAACTTTTTTCGGATGACTGCGGTTGGTAATTAAGGTGCCTACCCCATGATCAGTAAAGATTTCTAGCAAAGTCGCATGTGGTACACGGCCATCAACAATATGCGCGCTAACCACGCCACCTTTGACAGCATCCAGTGCACAGCCCACTTTCGGAATCATGCCGCCATAAATCACACCGGTTTCAATTAAACGATCCACTTCTTGAGTGCTTAAACCTGTGAGCAGATTTTTATTTTCATCCAGCACACCGGTAATATTGGTCAGCAAAATCAGTTTTTCTGCGCCTAAAGCTTCAGCGACTTTACCTGCCACCAAATCGGCATTGATGTTATAGGTATTGCCTTCTTCATCTACACCTAAAGGCGCAATCACAGGAATGAAATCACCTTGAGTAAACATTTCAAGAACATCAGTTTTCACACCAACGACTTCACCGACCAGGCCAAGATCAATCTGCTTCACTGTGCCATCTTCAGCCGTTTTTTCCATTAACAATTTTTGCGCACGTAACAAGTTGCCATCTTTACCAGTCAAACCAATGGCACGACCACCATGCTGGTTAATCAGATTCACGATGGATTTGTTCACGCTACCGCCTAAAACCATTTCAACCACTTCCATAGTCGCAGGATCAGTCACGCGCATACCATCAATACGGTCAGATTCACGACCCAATTGTTTCAAAAACGAATCGACTTGAGGACCACCACCATGTACCACGATCGGATTTAAACCGACGGTTTTTAACAATACAATGTCACGTGCAAACGAGCTTTCCAGCTCCGGGTCGGTCATTGCGTTGCCACCATATTTCACTACTAGCGTCTTACCTGAAAAACGTTGAATGTACGGCAAAGCTTCAGTCAAAATTTGTGCTTTGTCGATGCCAGTATGCTGATGTGGCATTCGCCTCTCCTTATTGAGCATCTAAAATGTCTTGTGCGATTTGAGGATATCGGTCACTTAACATGGAAACAAATGTATGTCGAATAGCGCTTAATCTTACAGGATTATCCGCATCAAAGCGCACTGTAAAATATTCACCGGTGTTCGATGCCCGAATAATGCCAAATCCATCTTCAAAATCAAGTCGTACGCCATCAATTTTACTTAATTGGGCATCAAAATCCTGACTTTTCATTTCTACATCATGCAGTACCGCATTCGGTTCTATGTTATGAGTACTGATATAGGTATCTTCAGTGCAATAACGCTCTGGATAAGACTGCAATGCTTTTGATAATGTGAGATCGGGTTCTTGGCTTAAATATTCCAATACCCTTAATGCGGCATACAGACCATCATCATAGCCAAAACCACGTCCGTCATTAAAAACATAATGCCCTGCATATTCGCCACCAAAAACGGCTCTGCCTTTGGATTTCGACATGTAAGTGCGTAAAAAAGAGCTGCCAGTACGGATCATTTTGGCCTGTCCACCTAAGCGATGAACGGTATTCCTCACCATGGTCGAACACTTCACATCGTAAACAACTTCATGACCAGGATGCATTTTCAAACACATTTCTGAAAATAAAGCCAGTAATCGATCTGCTGAAATAATCGTTCCCTGTTCATCAATTAACACGAGGCGATCGCCATCACCATCCAGGGCAATTCCCAGATCTGCTTGTTGATCTAGAACTGTATTTCTTAATTCAACTAGATGCTTTTCCTGAGACGGATCTGGAGCATGATCCGGAAAATGACCATTGGCTTCACAGCGGATAGCCGTCAGATCACAACCCAGTTTTTTGAGTACCAGCGCTGCACAGCGTCCCGCAGAACCATTTAAGCCATCCAAGACCACTTTGAAAGAGCGTTTTAACTGGATGTCTTTTAGTAGTGCATGTTGATATTCAAGACAGTATTTCACCACGACTTCATGTTGAACCGGTTGAATTAATAGCTGGCGTGATGGATCAAAAACTGCGCTCGCATGCTGACTGACCTGTTGAATCATCTCTGGACATGGCGGTTCGCCTTGAATAATCCATTTAATTCCATTGTCAGTTTTAGGATTATGACTTGCAGTCAGCATAATGCCATTACCGTCAAACTGACGGGCAACAAAATATAATAGTGGTGTCGAACAACAGCCTATGATTGTGGCACTCAAGCCTTTTTCTTCGCAAACTTGCCGAATGATTTCCGCATATTGGGGACTAGTTAAACGCGCATCATAGCCAATGACAAGCTGTGTTTGCCCCGCCTTCAGATATTGATCAACCAATCCATAGGCAGTCGCTTGTACAATTTCAGGTGTCAAAAGTGATATTTTTCCACGAATATCATAGGCACGAAAAATTTGTAGGGGGAATTTTTTATTTTTAAAATTCATGCTGAATTTTTCTACTTACAATTGAGTCATAAAATAAAATTTTATGGAATGCTGAATTAGGTCTGAATTCACAACCAGTGCATCATCGGATGAAATGAGAAGATTAATATTTAAAAGCATTTTGTATTTTTAATCAACGGTAAAAGTTACTTACAAACTTCTTTGCAGACAGCGTTATTTGTTTGATATATAAATCATTAATAATGTTTAAAACAAAACCATTCAAATAATTTTAATTTAAAAACAATTATTTACAAAAACAATAAAAACATTATTTCAAGCATATAAGCCCATGAAATTAATATCCATAATTTTAAAACCAAGTTATTGTTTATTCATCATTTTATTTTAAATCAATCATGTCCAAATTAAAAAAGAAAACCTGATAAAAAAAGATTACTCTGTTTATTCATCAGGTTTTCTTCATCTTTATACTAAATTAAATTTTAGCCTTTACCGGTGTGACCGAAACCGCCTGCACCGCGTTCAGTAGCAACAAACTCTTCCACTTGTTCAAACTCGGCATGGATTACCGGCACGAGTACATATTGAGCCAAACGTTCACCTGGTTCTAAAGTGAATGCGATATGACTACGGTTCCAAACCGATACCATCAACTCACCTTGATAATCTGAATCAATAAGCCCCACCAGATTGCCTAAAACAATGCCATGTTTATGACCCAGACCTGAACGCGGTAAAATTAAACCGGCAAAATTTGTATCTTCAATATAAATAGCCAAACCGGTTTTCACCAATACTGTTTGACCTGGTTCAATGACAGTCGCTTCATCTACACAAGCACGCAAGTCCAAACCTGCTGAACCCGAAGTCGCATAGGTAGGCATCGGCCATTCGCTGCCTAAACGTGTATCGAGTACTTTCACTTGAACTTTCATTTGTTTTTCCTAATTGCATGGTTTAAATAGTGAATTAACGCTTAATCAGCGCACGTAAATTTTCGAGATAATGCTGTGCTTGCAATTTTGGATCAATATTGCCTGCCAATTTTTTCTTGCGACCCAGCCATTCCAGTTCATCTTGCGGCAATTCATCCAGGAAGCGGCTTGGTGTCATTTGTTTCATCTGGCCACCCGCTTTACGCTGCTCGGCCAAAGTAATGGTCAAACCTTGACGGGCACGGGTAATGCCAACGTACATTAAGCGACGTTCCTCTTCTACAGTTTCGGCTGCAATCGAGTTTTTATGCGGCAGAATTTCTTCTTCCAGACCAATCAAATACACATAAGGAAATTCAAGACCTTTCGATGCATGCAAAGTCAATAAATTCACTTTATCGGTATCTTCTTCTTCCTGCTGCTGCTCGAGCATATCCAGCAGTACCATTTTACGAATCACACTTTCAATATTCTTGTCATCAACATCTTCAGCACGGTTAATCAGACTTTGAATACTGCTATACAGCACTTCAATATTATCCAGCTTGGTTTTTTCCTGCGCTGGCGTTGCTGCATTTTCTTTAACATAATCAATATAACCGGCTTCCTGCATCATCTGGCGAATAATCGGCACAGGCTCGTCATCATCAAGCAGGTTACGGGTAAAATTAGTAATAAAGTCTGCAAATTCAGCTAATTGCGTAGTGGCTTTTTTAGGAATCACCATGGTCAAGCGCTGATCACCTGCCGCTGACAACAATGACAAGTGATTTTCCTGGGCAAACAGGCCCAATTTTTCCAAAGTCACCGGACCAATGGCACGTTTCGGCGTATTAATAATCCGTAAAAATGCACTGTCATCTTCAGGGTTAATAATCAAACGCAAATAACTCATGATGTCTTTAATTTCTGCACGAGCAAAGAAAGACTGCCCACCAGAAAGCTTGTATGGAATCTGCATTTGACGCAGTTGTGTTTCTAAAATGCGTGCCTGAAAATTACCACGATACAAAATCGCGTAATCTTTCCAGTTTTTACCATTCATGAGCTTATGGGTGATCAGATCCTTCACCACGCGTTCTGACTCATCATCATCATTACGGCAGGTAATCACACGAATCACCTCACCATGCCCCTTATCGGACCAGAGTTTTTTATCAAAAATATGCGGATTATTGCCAATTACCGTATTCGCCGCTTTCAAAATACGGCTGGTCGAACGGTAGTTTTGTTCTAATTTAATGACTTTTAAATTCGGAAAATCTTCTTTCAACAAAGCCATGTTTTCAGGCTTTGCACCACGCCATGCATAAATAGACTGGTCATCATCACCTACCGCAGTGAATTGTCCCATCACGCCGACCAGCAGTTTCACCAGAATATACTGCGCGGTATTGGTATCCTGATATTCGTCAACCAGCAGATAACGCACCCGATTTTGCCACTTGTCGCGGACTTCGGCATTTTCCTGAAGTAAACGGGTCGGCATCACAATCAGATCGTCAAAATCGACCGCATTATAGGCACGCAAGTTACGCTCATACAGTTGATACAAATGCGCAAACTGAACATCTTCGGCAGTTTCACAGGTGGTATGCGCTTGTTCCGGTGGAATCAGGTCATTTTTCCAGTCCGAAATCATTTTCATCGCCTTGGCAATGAGTTCCTTACTTTCTGCGCCCGATAAATTATCACGGTGCATTAAATCCATCAGGATGCGCTTACAATCATCGGCATCCAAAATAGAAAAATTATTTTTTAACGGTGTATGTTTGAGTTCCAGTCGCAGCAAATTCAGACCAAAGGTATGGAATGTTGAAACCGACAGACCTTTGGCTTCTTCACGAGACAATAATTTCCCGACACGTTCTTTCATCTCACGTGCCGCCTTATTGGTAAAGGTCATAGCCGTAATACGATGTGCCGGAATACCGCAATTCTTGACCAGATGTGCGACTTTTCGAGTAATTACCGAGGTTTTACCTGAACCTGCCCCTGCAAGTACTAACAAGGGTCCTTGAGTGTATTTCATGGCTTCAAGTTGCTTGTCATTGAGTTGACTTGCCGACGACATAGTATTTCCTCATATTGATTGGAGCTCGATTATAGTCATCTGTGCCAGACTTGCATAACCTAAAATACAAATTTGACATTCATAAAAAAACCACCCGAAGGTGGTCTTTTCAATTCATCATGGACTTATGAAGAATTATTGAATCGCGTAAATGCTGATTTCCACACGGCGGTTTTGTTCACGGCCTTCAGCTGTCGCATTTGATGCGATTGGGTTCGCTGAACCCTGACCTTGTGCATTAATACGCGTACGTGCAACGCCCTGACCGGCAAGATAGTTGGCTACTGATTGAGCACGCGCTTGAGACAATGGAATGTTAATCGAGTCATTACCAGTGCTGTCTGTATAACCTGTTACAAGAATACCGCTCTTGTTGTCTTCAGTCAGTGTTTGCGCAACTTTATTCAATGTTGCATAGAAGTTAGGCTTGATATTTGATTTGTTGGTATCAAAGGTAATGTTACCCGGCATGATCAGGCCAACAGAACCATCTGGATTACGTGTAACGTCTACACCAGTACCCGCCATTTGTTGACGTAATTTTTTCTCTTTATTGTCCAGATATACACCAGCAGCACCACCTACAACTGCACCAATCGCAGCTGCACGGTTATTTTGAGCGCTTGTATTTGCATTACCTTTAGAAATACCATAACCAGCAGCTGCGCCAACTAATGCGCCAATTGCTGTTTTATCGTATTCCATACCGCCTGTACCACCTGCAGTTTGACAACCAGATAGAACTAATGCCCCTGCTACCGCTGCTGAAATTGCTAGTGCACGCATCGCATGCCTCCTTCTTGTGTTTTATCGTATGGTGGAATAATGAATTAAAAAAAATGGGCATACCATTGATTTTTTGTAAATAATACATCCATTAGTTACATTTTGTAATATTTCAGCTGAGTGTCAAGAATAACTTCAGCACAATTTCTTCATACTTGTATGAATAGACTTTTTTATTTTAAATTCTACAATTATATTGAATGCTGAATAAAAACATTCAATGATTTTCTTTTAGGGCCGTTTTTTATATGTCATCTCAAAATACCAAGCAACCGATATTAAAAAAAATATCTCGTGGGCTTACTGTTGGATCGGTGATTACCGGAAGCACTTTTTTTCATGGTCCACCTGTACTCGCTTTGGGATTAACTAAACTGATTAAAAAATCACGTAAAGTAGATAAAACCAACATTCAAATTACCAACAGCTGGCTCAGTGTCAATAATTGGCTGATCGATCATGTATTACCCAACTTAAAGTGGGATATCACTATTGAGGAAGGGTTAGAACTTAGTATGCAAGGTCGTTACCTGATGACCTGCAACCATCAAAGCTGGGTAGATACGACGGTAAATCAATATTTTGGTTTAACCCGTATGCCCCTCACCCGTTTCTTTACCAAGTGGGAACTAATCTTTATTCCTTTCGTAGGGCAAGCCTTTAAAATTTTAGGTTTCCCGATGATGAAACGTCATAGCAAGGAACAGATTGCCAAAAATCCTGAACTTAAAACCCGTGATATGGAAGAATCACGTAAAGCCTGCGAGCAGTTATTAAGTCAGCCTTTTACCTTATTGAACTATTTGGAAGGTACGCGCTTTACGCCGGAAAAACATGCGCAGCAGCAATCTTCCTACAAACATTTGCTCAAACCTAAGGCGGGTGGTTTAGCCTTGGCCCTCAATATTTTAGGTGACAAAATTGATGCTCTGGTCGATATGACCATTGTTTATCCGGATGGTGTGCCGGGTTATGGTGATTTCTGGCTCGGTGAGGTTAATCGCATTGCGGTGAATTTGCGTAAAATTGATATTCCAGACTGGGTATTAGGCGGTAATTATGAAGATGATGATGAATATCGTGAACGTTTTCAGCAATGGGTTCATGAGCTATGGACTGAAAAAGACCAACTGATTGAACACATGCAGCAAGAATTGGCTGCGAAAGCTTAACCACGCGAAGGAAGAAAATGAAGCAAGACGACCAGATAAAGCCCCCAACCTTTTCTTTTGTTAAAAAAGGCACCTGGGGATGGAAAGTCGCACTGGGCTATGACATTTTCATGATGATTATAATCATCATCAACCTGTTCTGTCTCAGTGCCAATGCCATCCTGATGAGTGATTTTGGTGGCTGGCTGTTTAACTTCATTCATCTACCTGAACTGTTGCAGTTTTATCGCATCACATTACGCCCTTGGGTCATCATCACCGAAAGCTGGTTTACCAGTTTTTTGGTCATTGAACTGCTGGTCCGCTGGGCATTAGCAATTATTGGGCAACATCATAAACGCTGGTTTTTCTTTCCCTTTATTCACTGGTACGAAATTCTATCGATTATTCCACAGCTGCGTTTCTTACGTTTATTACGTGCCGGAGCCATCGGCTACAACCTGCACCAACATGGTTATAAAGTCATTCCGGACGCTTGGTATCGGCGGGCTAAATTCTATTACCATATGTTGCTTGAAGAGCTCACCAGCCGCATTGTCATTACGGTTTTAGATGGAATTAAACGTGAGCTCTCTACCAGTACCACACATAAAAAACTGATTGAAGATCTGGTTGCCCATCACCGTGACATGTTTGCTAATGCCCTAGCGGATATTTTGCAAGAGTCTTTAGGCAAAGAACTGCAGGCACAAAAAATCATGATTGCCGAAAATGTCGGCGACATTGTCAATCGTGCCATTGAAGATACCCCTGAACTGACCCAGTTATTGCGCCTGATTCCGATTGTGGGCGGACGCATAGAGCAACAAATCCAGAGCATTGGACAACGTTTGGGAGAAAATATCACGCTGGGACTGATTGAACCTTTTGCATACGGTCATAAAAATGAAAAAAATCTGGCATATTTAGAAATTTCAAATAAAATCAGCCAAATACAATTTGAAAATAATACCCATGTGGAAAAACTGGTTGAATCGGCTGTTTTTGAGAGTCTAGAAGCCATTCGCCAGCAAGTGAAAATAAAACAATGGCAACAAATTCTGGAACAGCATGATCAAGTTAAAGAATGATCATGAGATTAAAAATATTGAAAACGTGGCTAGAGAAAAGCTGCAATTTGTTCTAGGATTTGCTCTATTTACAACATCACTTCGACATAAAATTAATGAGTCAGAAGTCTTAAGGAATAATTATGGCTGATATACGGATTACAGGCAGAATGGTTAATTTTACCCGATTAACTTTTGACACCAATGATCAGAATGCAATCCGCCAGCAATTGACTCAAATGCTTCAAGAAACTGCTTCTCATGGCACGCTGGTCATTATTGACAGCACTGTAGAACAAGAATTGATTGCACTGATTCAGTTATTGATCAGTCTGGACTTACAGCCGATGGGCGTGATTGACGGCATTCTTTCCGATGAAGCCCGTGCCATTCAGTTTCCTATTCTGCCAGCAGACAACAAACCCTTACAACGGATTAAAGCAACGAAAGAACAAGTGGTTGAGGCTAAACCTGAAGTTGCCCCTGCCCCAACCCAAGATACTGAAGAAGTTCCAGCCAAACCAGCTCGTGTCATCAGCCATGTGACCTCTTATCACGATGAAATTTTGCGCACCGGTCAATGCCTGGTTCAGGATCATGGCGATATTATTCTGAATGCCGGGATCAATAGCGGTTCTGAAGTGATTGCTTCAGGAAATATACATATTTATGGTAGCGCACGTGGTAGAGTCATCGCCGGCGCTGGCGGGAACGGTGCAGCGCGTATTTTCTGCCATTCCCTGGAAGCAGAACTGGTATCAATTGCGGGTACATATTGTGTGGCGGATGACATTCCACAGCATGTCCTGAAAAAATCTGTCCATATTTACTTGAATGATCATCAAGAACTTGTATTTGAAGTTCTCGAATTTTAATGTATAAATAAACACCAAAAGCCCCATATTTAAAAAGGGGTTTGAACCATAACAGGAGTGGATTCGGTGGCGAAAATTGTTGTCGTAACATCAGGCAAAGGTGGTGTAGGTAAAACTACTACAAGTGCATCTTTTGCAACAGGTTTAGCCCTTCGTGGTCACAAAACTGTTGTGATCGATTTTGACGTGGGTTTACGTAACCTCGATTTAATTATGGGTTGTGAACGTCGCGTTGTTTATGATTTTGTGAATGTATTGAATAACGAAGCGCGTCTTCAACAAGCGCTCATTCGTGACAAAGATATTGAAAATTTATACATTTTGCCTGCTTCACAGACCCGTGATAAAGATGCCTTGACCGATGAAGGTGTTGCACGCGTTATGGATGAACTTTCTCAAGAATTTGATTACATTATTTGTGATTCACCTGCCGGTATCGAGCGTGGTGCAATCATGGCCATGTACCATGCAGATGAAGCGATCATTGTAACCAACCCTGAAATTTCTTCTGTACGTGACTCTGACCGTATTATTGGTATGCTCGACAGCAAAACCAAAAAAGTAGAACAAAACGAAGGCCGTATCCGTAAGCATCTGTGTATTACACGTTTCAACCCTGAACGTGCTGATAAGCAAGAAATGTTAACGATTGACGATATTTCTAAAGATATCTTACGTGTCCCTACACTGGGTGTTATTCCTGAATGTAAGAGCGTACTTCAGGCATCTAACGAAGGTAAGCCGGTCATCCTGTTTACTGAAGAAGCTGCGGGTCAGGCTTATGATGACCTTGTAGCGCGCTTCCTGGGTGAAGAGCGTCCTTACCGTCATATTGAAGTCAAACCTAAAGGCTGGTTGGCAAGACTATTTGGAGCGTAAGAAATGGCAGGATTCTGGAGTAAATTATTCAGCAACGAGGATAAACCTTCAAGCGCACAAACTGCTAAAGATCGCTTAAAAGTTATTGTTGCCTCTGAACAAGGTTTAGGCAAACGCTTAAGTCAGGAAAAGATTGACCTCATGAAGAAAGAAATCATGCAGGTGGTCAACCGTTATGTTCGTGGTGTAGATGAACAGCACATTCAAATGTCGGTTCGTTCTGAAGCCAATATTGAAATGCTAGAAATGAATATCAATTTGCCTGAAGAGCGATAATCTGAATTCTGATTAGTCAAGCAAATTGAATCAAGGCAAAATATGAGACTTGCTGAACTGGTATTTTATCCCCTTCAGCTCACTTGAAGCATAGCTTCAAGTCTTACGACTAGACAAAGCCTTAAAGCACTGCTTTAAGTTTGCTGGTCTAGTCTCATATTTTGCCTTTTTTATTTTAATCAGTATACCAAGGAGATTGCGATGGCATTATCTCAGCCAGCAACGTTCAACGAAGAATGGTCAGATGAGCGTGTATTTGCCTACCTAACCCAGCTACCTCCTGCAGGCGTGAATGCTGATTTTCATGTGCTTTATCATGCGTTCAAGCACATGCGTCCAAATGATTATGAGCGCTTGTTGACTCAATTCGTTGCCGACGGCCGAGATGTCAATGCCACCAATCCTGAAGGTCAACGCATTCATGATGTGATTGCACAGTACCCTCGTCAAAGCGAAGGCTTCCTTGAAATATTAGCAAAATTTGCTTAATGCTTTATTTGCTTAGAAAGATTTGCAAATTAAAAAGCCTGCATTCGTACAGGCTTTTTTATCATCCACCGCTAGAAAAACAGACTCATTAATAAAGGGAAAGTCAGTGCAAAACATAAGGTTTGCAGACTAATGATCCCCGCCATAAGCTCACTATCACCATGAAAATAGCGCGTTAAAATATAAGCAGCAGAAGCTGTCGGCAAACTAAAAAACACCACTAAAATCATGCTTTCTAAATGACTTAAATGAAAAGCCTGACATACGGCAAAGGCCAAAATGGGCATGATGAGTAAGCGTCCAAACACATTCATCAATAAACCAGAGATATTGGTTTTAAACTGGTCAAATTGTAATGCTGCACCGACTGATAACAAACCCAAAGGCAAACTCATGGCAGCCAGCAGTTTAACGAGCTGCTCAATACTTTCCATTACCCCCAGATCAAGCAGATTAAAACTCACCCCCACAATACATCCTAAAATTAATGGATTTCTTGTAATCGAAATAACTGTTTTTCCAAGTGTGTTCCAGCTCAAACTGGATAATGCCAGTACCGACAGAATATTCACCAAAGGAATCGCGACAGCGATCAGCATGGCAAACATTTGCATACCTTTCGGTCCAAATAAAGATGCCATGAGTGACAGGCCGATATAGGTATTAAAGCGTACCTGGCTTTGCATATAGACACCAAAACGCTGTACCGGAATGTTATAGATTTTTTTAACCACAAAAAGTGCAATCGCTGCCAGCAAAATCACCAGGATCAGGATTCCCAGCATGCTCGACACGGTAGCCAGATCCAGTTCAACATTCGACAGATTCAAGAACAGCAAGCTAGGAAACAAGATAAAATAATTCAGCTTTTCAGAGTTTCCCCAAAAGTCATCGGTCACAAAACGCGTCTGTTTAAGTAGATATCCCATTGCAATCAAAATGATTAATGGAAATAGCGCCATGACAATATTCATTTCTATACTCATGCTATCGATAATCTAGAGAATACTTTCTCTGCTGTAATGCAATATAATCCTCATTAAGCCTCATAACAAAATGAGTATTTACTCATACCCATTCCTATGACATTTACTCAACTAAAAATCTTTGTCTGCGTGGCTGAATTTCGAAATTTTACCTTGGCGGCCAAGCAATTAGGCATTTCACAGTCTGCAGTTTCGCATGCCCTGAAAACACTAGAACAACAATGGCAAGTGTGTTTATTTATTCGTGAACAAAACCAAACCCAACTCACCCATATTGGCGCACAGCTACTCCATCATGCAAAGGAACTGTTGAACACGCAACATGTCATGCAACAAGAAATTGCTGCAGCACGCGGCATCCAGCATGGGGTATTAAGAATTGGTTCCTTTGGTGCTTCATCTTCCATACATTTATTGCCCGAACTTTTACAGGCCTATCGGCAACGTTATCCCAATATTGAAATTTATGTGGAAGAAGGAACAGATCACGAAGTTGCCCAGATGATTTTAGAAAAACGTGTGGATGTCGGATTTTCAGTACTTCCCCAACCGAAGTTACATACCGTTCCCTTAATTACCGATATCTTTGTCGCGCTGATTCCTGACAGTTATCCGATTGCCGCCCAAAGCCAGATTCATTTAAGTGACTTGAAAGAATATCCCTTTATCCTCACCAAGGCAGGAAGCCAGCCTCATGTGGAAGCCTTGCTGAAACAGCATCATATTTATCCCAAAATTAAATATCAGTTATCACAACTGCTAACGATTTTAAATATGGTCAATTTGCAGGAAGGAATTTCTATAGTGGCAGATATGTCCATGACGCCAGAAATATTGGCACTGCATCCCCATGTAGTGAAACGGCCACTCGTCCCGAATACCCAGCGCCATATTGGACTGGCAGTACGCAATCAAGCTTCGATCAGTCCCAGCGCAAAGGCTTTTATTGAGTTGGCACAAAAGTTTTTTATCTAAAAAGTAAAAGGCCTGCATATGCAGGCCTGAAACTTGAATCAACACTTAAATTAAAATATCACGTTTACCATTGGCGCCCATTGAGCTGACAATGCCATTTTCTTCCATCTGGTCAATAATCCGTGCCGCACGGTTATAACCAAGACTAAACTTGCGTTGTAGCGAAGAAGTGGATGCTTTACGGGTTTCCAGCACAAATGACACGCATTGATCATAGAGCGCATCACGGTCCGAACCACCATCCCCGTCTTCAAAACCACGCGAAGTCGGCTCTTCATCATAAGGGGTCAGGATTTCATCCACATAATTTGGCTCGCCACGTTCACGCCAGGCATCACAGATACGGTTCACCTCATCATCGGCAATAAAGGCACCATGCACACGCTCAGGCTCAATCTTGCCTGGGCCAAGGAACAGCATATCACCATGACCTAGCAGGTCTTCTGCACCACCGGCATCCAGAATGGTACGCGAGTCGATTTTCGAGTTCACACGAAGTGCTACACGGGTTGGAATATTGGCTTTAATCAAACCGGTAATCACATCCACCGATGGACGTTGGGTCGCAAGTAATAGGTGAATTCCTGCCGCACGCGATTTCTGCGCCAAACGGGTAATCATTTCTTCCGCTTTTTTACCCACCTGCATGATCATATCGGCGAATTCGTCCGCTACGATGACAATCGATGGCAATGGGGTGAGACGCGGTGCACGCTCCCCTACGACTGACTCACTGGCTTTCCAGGTAGGATCAAACAGATCTTCACCGTTAGCAATCGCTTCTTCGACCTTACGGTTATAGTCGCTGAGCTTACGGATTTTCAGGAAAGACATCAGCTTATAGCGGCGTTCCATTTCATTGACACACCAGTTTAATGCGCTGACCGCATCTTTCATGTCTGTTACGACGGGCGTCAACAAATGCGGAATATCGTTATAGTTGGCCAGTTCCAGCTGTTTCGGGTCAATCAGGATCAGACGTAGTTGATCAGGTGTGTATTTCAACAACATCGATAGAATCATCGAGTTCACCGCAACCGATTTACCCGAACCTGTGGTACCAGCAACCAGCATATGCGGTGCCTTACCCAATTCGGTAATCACGGGATTACCTGAGATATCTTTACCCATGGCCATTGAAAGAATGCCATTTGGATCTTCAAATTTTGGTATTTTGACCAGTTCAATCAAACGAACCATTTCACGGCTACTGTTCGGCACTTCAATGCCGATATACGGTTTACCCGGAATAACCTCGACTACACGTACCGATGCCATCGACATGGAACGCGCCAAGTCACGTGAAATATTAGTCACTTTAGAGGCTTTCACCCCCGGTGCCAAATCTAATTCAAAACGGGTCACCACAGGGCCTGGCTGTGCTTCTATCACTTTGGCCTTGACATTAAACTCTTGCAGTTTAATTTCAAGTAACTCGGATAATCGTGCCAATTGCTCGGCAGTGAAATTCACCTTCTTGTTAGGGTCAACTTCATCCAGCAACTCTAAACCGGGCAATGGTGGCAAATCACGACGTTTTTGCGCCACCTGCATGGCACGTGACATCGGACGGCCCATGGCATCGGTTAAAGGGGCATCCAGATCAAAATCATCCTCATCCAGTTCAACCTCATCGACAGGCTTTCCTGCCGTTTCCTGCCAAACTTCACGGAACACATCTTTATTGGACGCAATCAACGCTTTTTCATCTTCGGAAATGGTCGGTTGCGGCTGCAATTGGGTATTAATTTCCGCACGGACAAATGCAGATGATTGGGCATAATTACTGCTGCTACGTGCCACAGGAGCCGCCGGCTCAAGGTGATCTAGCGGTAAATCATCCACCAGTAAATCATCCAGTTCATCAAACTCGTCATCCAATACGCTACTTTTAGGCGTACTATGATTCAATAATGGTGAGGCAGTCATACTTACCGGTGCAGTTACCATCTTTTCTTCAGGAATGACTGCTACAGGTGGTTCTGGGTCGACATGATTAAATGGGGTATGTACATCTGTTGCCGTTTTTCCACCCGGCACAGCTGCAAGCAATTCATCAAAAATTTCGTCATCATCCCAATCCAAATTTTGCTTCGGGGTCTGGGGAGTCGTTGCTGCTGGTTGCTCATCAACAAATGCCTGAAAATGTTCATGTGGTGTATGCGGCTCAGATTCTTCCGCTGCTTTTAGCAATGCATCAATATCTTGTTTATGTTTGTGGTTTTCATCTGAATTTAATGCACGCCAGACTTCACCTGTGGCGACTACACGCTGTGTATTCTGTTCCAGACGATGAGCTTTTTCTAAAATTTGTTCAAATTCTGCTTCGTCTTCATCATCCATCAGCTGTTGCTGCGCATAATGTTCTTTTTCAACCATGTCATCGAACAGGCGCTCTGCCGCCGGATCGCGAACGATCGGTGACAGTTCGACTTCCTTATGTTCGGCCACTGATGTTACTTTTTCTGCAACCAGTTTTTGTTTGCTATTTACCAATGATTTTTTAATTTCAGGATTTGTCCGGTCAAATGCAGATTCAGCTTCAGGCACATTTTTATAAAATAAGTCTTGTAAATAAGCAGGTGTCGCTCTGAGGGTATCCCAGGTTTTGTTCCACTTCACGCCAAACGCAAATGTGAATAAAATAAACCAGAACAGCAGCAGAAAAATGGTTGCGCCATAAATGGTCAAAATCTGTGAAAGACTTTGCCCCAACTCATAACCAATAATACCGCCCGACGAATTGTCCAGAGTATCAGCCGGCACTTGCCAATACAGATACAACAAACTTGCTGTCGCCAGTAAAATAAAGAACTGTGCGGCATAGCGAAAAGGTTTATTCAAAAAGCTATACGGCCACCAGACCTGAATCGCCTCAACAAATAGAAAAATTGGAATGAGCAAACTCGCCCAGCCTAAAAAACCGAACAGTAAATCTGCAATCCACGCCCCGGCAACTCCACTGGCATTCGATACATGCTGGGTATCACTGGAAATATGCATCCAGCCCGGATCAAAAGGCGTATAGGTCACTGTTGCAAGGAATAAATAAATTCCAAATGAGACTAAAAATAATGTCTTTATTAAGCGCTGTGCATAAACACTCGACACCGCAGTCATATACTGTCCTGTAACCAATTTTTCATTCATGTTTTTGTAAGAAACTAAGACAAAATAGTTTCACAATAAACGCGTATTATGCACCTGTTCCACAAAAAAAGATGCAATATTATGTAGTGGCTGCTGCTTAGAAATACATCAGATTGAATATCTAGTACAGCACTGTTGTTCTATATAGCTCAAATCGATTTGCATGATCAATAATATCGACTTTAATCGCACACCACTGTTATACAGTTTCACGTATAATTCCACAAATTTCTAAATAAAAAAGGATGCAGCGGATGAGCGCACGTCACTCAAGACTGATTATTTTAGGTTCGGGTCCTGCTGGCTATAGCGCAGCGGTCTATGCAGCACGTGCAAACTTGAAGCCAACCCTGATTGCAGGCTTGCAACTGGGTGGACAACTCACCACAACAACAGAAGTTGACAACTGGCCAGGTGATCCGGAAGGTCTAACCGGCCCTGCCCTAATGGAACGCATGCAAGCCCATGCTGAACGTTTTGGCACCGACATTGTCTATGATCATATCAACGAAGTTGATTTAAGCGTTCGCCCGTTTGTGCTAAAAGGCGATATGGAAGAGTTCACCTGTGATGCGTTAATCATTGCAACAGGTGCAACAGCTCAGTACTTAGGTCTTGAATCAGAAGCCAAATTCATGGGCCAAGGCGTGAGCGCCTGTGCTACCTGTGACGGTTTCTTCTACAAGAACCAAAAAGTCATGGTGGTCGGTGGTGGTAACACTGCTGTTGAAGAAGCACTTTACTTATCTAATATTGCTTCACATGTGACTCTGGTTCATCGCCGTGATTCTTTACGTTCTGAAAAAATCCTTCAAGATCATCTTTTTGCTAAAGAAAAAGAAGGCAAAATCAGTATTATTTGGAATCACCAAGTCGAAGAAGTGTTGGGTGACAATACCGGAGTAACTTCTGTACGTCTGCAATCAACCCAAGATGGCTCTAAACAGGATGTAGACGTTACGGGCTTATTTGTTGCCATTGGCCATAAACCGAATAGCGGCATGTTCGAAGGTCAATTGAATCTGCGTGATGGTTATATCCAGGTACAAAGCGGTACTTCGGGTAATGCTACTGCTGCTTCTGTAGCGGGTGTATTCGCTGCAGGCGATATTGCTGACAGTATTTACCGCCAGGCCATTACTTCAGCAGGTTCAGGCTGTATGGCTGCACTGGATGCTGAAAAATATCTTGATGCTTTAGGTGAATGATTGAAATAAATCAATTCAACTCAAAAAAACCGTCCTCTTTGGGCGGTTTTTTTTTGTATGATAAAAATATCAAACTTTTTACTTGCCGGTTATTTTCCTGTTCAGGCTGAATCCTATGCATCGATTAGCACCCTCAGAATTCATTTTCCCCAATCCCATCGAAGCTGATCCCGATGGTCAAGGTCTAATCTGCATCGGTGCTGACCTCTCCCCTTCTACACTTTTTGAAGCCTACACTCATGGTTTATTTCCCTGGTTTTCTGAAGGTGAACCCATCTGCTGGTGGAGTCCTGAACCACGCTGCATTATCCGTCCGCAGGATTATCATCCAAGTAAATCCTTAATTCGCAACATGAAAAAGTTTGATTATCAAATCACAATCAATCAGGCTTTTGAACGGGTGATCCGTTCTTGTTCTTTACCGCGGAGTTATGCTGAAGACACCTGGATTTCGGAAGACATTATTCAAGGATACTGCGAGCTATTTGAAGCCGGCTATGGCTACAGTATTGAAGTTTGGGATGAAAACAGAGTGGTGGGCGGTTTATATGGCGTCACCATTGGACATGGCTGCTTTGGTGAATCCATGTTTAGCACACAAACCGATGTCTCAAAAATGGCGTTTTATACATTAATGTTGATTGGTCGGGAAAATAATCTGCCCTGGATTGACTGTCAATTGGTCAATGATCATCTATTAAGACTGGGTGCTTGTACACTTTCTCGCCAGGAATACCTTAATTCGTTACAAGATGTTGTAAAACAGCCCGCTATCGATTGGAAAAAATATCAGGAGGGTGTATTTTCAAGTAAAACAATAGCGCAACAAGCACGGTTGATTG
This sequence comes from Acinetobacter sp. BSP-28, assembly GCF_044130285.1. NCBI lineage: Bacteria > Pseudomonadati > Pseudomonadota > Gammaproteobacteria > Moraxellales > Moraxellaceae > Acinetobacter > Acinetobacter sp. BSP-28. The sequence goes on along the minus strand of NZ_JBIQOB010000004.1, from coordinate 2,624 downwards.
AATGAAAATAACAGAGGGAACTTGCCATGAATTCGTATCACCCAAAGTCCCTGCTCAATGATTTACAGTATTACATTACACCACCACATAGCTGTAGTTATCTGGAAAATAAATCAGCACGGATGGTCTTTTTAGATCCTGCCCATCGCATTGATGTGGTTAGTCTTTCTGAACTTTCTCGTTTAGGGTTTCGTCGCAGTGGCGATTTTGTCTATCGTCCTGAATGCCATCTCTGCCGCCAATGTTTATCTTGCCGTGTGCCTGTTTCCGAATTTCAAATGAATCATGCACAAAAAAAGGCATGGAAACGTAATCAGGACCTGACGGTTAAAATTACCCGCACAGCAGATGCATCAAACATTCACTATCAGCTCTATGAACGCTACATCAATGAACGTCATGCCGATGGTGATATGTTTCCGCCGAGTCTGGATCAATTCGAAAAATTTTTAGTGCATAGCTGTACAGACAGTTTTTTTCTCGAATTCTGGAAAGATGACAAACTGCTGGCTGTTTCCAGCTGCGATCCGCTAGATGATGGAATTTCTGCGGTCTACACTTTCTTCGATCCGGATGAAAGCCGTCGCTCACTTGGTATTTTTGCCGTACTGAAACAAATTGAACATGCCAAAGCACTAGCTTTGCCCTATGTCTATCTCGGCTATTGGGTTCCGCACTCCGATAAAATGAACTATAAATCGCAATATGTGCCTTTGGAACTATTGATTGATGGGCAGTGGCGACGCTTAAACCGCTTGCTGAACTCCGAAGAAATTCAGCAATTGGGAAACTCGCTCATGACGACATTACCTTCTGGCTGGAACAACTCCATCATCAAGTAATGTCACCGTTCCTATTTAAACAAACTTGCAAAATCATCGGTGCATGCTTTCACCATAATGATGGCATGCTCTTTTGATCCATCCAGATTTGGATAATAATTTTTACGCAAATCAATTTGATGAAAATCTGATTTTTCATACAATTTGATGGCTGAAATATTTGATTCGCGAACTTCAAGAAAAATCTGTACTGGATTGTTTTTAAGCATCGCTAAAGATGCATCTAAAAGCTCAAAACCTAAACCTTTGCCCTGCTGGCTAGGATCAATCGCTATCAAGAGCAAATTCGCTTCATCCAGCACAGGTTGTAAAATACAAAATCCAACCACCTGACCATTTTGCTCAATCACTGTGCTTTGGTAACTTTCAACAGCTTCTTCAAACTGTTTAACCGTCCAGGGATGGCTTTGGACCAATCTTTCAATCTTTGCTACAGTTGATACATCCGCAGCTTGCATCAAACGAATCATCTTCGTTCATCTTATCTAGAATTAACCCTCGCATTATAAAAACTTTGCGACAAAAATCGAGTAAAAAAAAGAGCGATAACTATCGCTCTATGACTTTTCAGCTTAAAAGCCTAATTTAGTTTTCCATTTTTCCAGCAAACGATGGGTGTCCAAATCATTTGGATGGAAACCCGGTTTGAAATACAACAACATTTCTTTACCCATCCCTGTAATCACGCCTTTAGATGGACTATAGGCATAGGTATAAATATCTTTTAAAGATTCAAGATTGAGTTGTTGATCCTGTTTTAAAAGACGTGCCAGGAAATAACTTTGTACGATAAACAAAGTTGCCATGGCGATTACCAATGAAGAGCTACGCAGTATATATGACTTCAAACCTTTACCGAAGACACCTTCAAATACATCATACGCCACTGCCTTATGTTCATTTTCTTCAATCGCATGCCACATCCACATCGTTTTCATGGTTTCATCCGTCATGAGTTCTTGGATATGTGAATTGGTTAAAAGCTGCGATGCTATGGTCGCGGTAAAATGCTCAAGTGCAGTGGTTGCAGTTAGATCGACCATTTCCTGAGTAATACCAACAGGCTTAGCCAATTTCGCCATAAACTTTCGTGTGCTCTGAATTACTTTATCGGTATAACCGTCTAAAGTATCCACATCATGCCCATACTTTTGTGCGGATGCATTAAAGCCAACATGTTCATGGGTATGCATGGCTTCTTGCCCAATAAAGGCAGAAATTTCTTTTTGTAATTCTGCATTATTTTTAATCGCAGGATGATGACGCACGGCACGGACACTATCAATAAAGAACTTTTCGCCCGCAGGAAATAATGCGGAAAGTGCAGTCATAAAATGAGTCAAGCCTGCCGAACCATTCATCCAATATTCAGGTACAGTTTCGAAATTAAAGTTCATACGACGAACTGGAAAACTTGCACCGGCACGATTACTAATATTGACCTTTGCATTCATGTAACGCCTCCTGACAGATCTTCTTGACCTGACGCCATTTTTCTATTTTCTTATTTGTATCTTACTTAATTATCTGTTTGACATCATTGCAGTTAAGGTCAGCTAAATATCAGTTAGGGCCAGCTTTTTTATTCTTGTCAGACAATTTTTCCACTTTTTATAAACAAAAAAAGCGCCCCAGAGGGACGCTTTTTTCACACAATTAATACTTATGCAGTTACTTTAGCAACAACACCAGCACCAACTGTACGACCACCTTCACGGATCGCAAAACGTAGACCTGGGTCCATTGCGATTGGGTGGATCAATTCTACTGACATTTCTACGT